>NZ_JBEXDZ010000179.1:0-17839 GCF_040606085.1 Streptomyces sp. NPDC005485
TCTGATCAGGCACGTCGAGTCGACGTGAGCTTCAACCGGGGCGCTGTCCGGCACAGGCGAAGGCCCCGTCCGATCCGGGAGAACGTGGATCGGACGGGGCCTTCGCCGTTCGACATGCCGGCCGACGGACAGGCCACCAGGGGCCGGACGGCCGGCTGCGGTTCGATCAGCGACGCAGCTTGACCTTGCTGAGCGCGGCGACACCGAACGCGGCGAGGGCGATCTGAATGATCCACTCGATCCAGTCGACGCCCTTGGTGTTGGCAACGTCGAGGCCGGACGCGATGCCGGTGCCGACGAATGCGGCGATGATGCCGATCGCGATCGTCCAGAGCAAACCGATGCGCTGGCGTCCTGGGACGACGAGCCGGCCCAGCACACCGATCACGATGCCGATGACGATGGCGCTGATGACGCCTGAGATCTCCATGAGCGGGCCTTTCGCATCCCAGCCGTTGATGACTACTGACGGCTGACGAGTGCCCGCGCGAAGCGGTACCAGTCCTTTTCCCGGCGGACGGCCGTCCCGGGGGAGCTCGGAGCAAGGTCAAGAGGCCCTGGCGGCCCGTTCGGCGGCGCTGCGCTCGACGCAGAACTCGTTGCCCTCGATGTCGGCGAGGGTGGCCCACCCGGTGCCGTCGGTACGCCGGTGATCGCCGACCAGCGTCGCGCCGAGGGCGAGCAGCCGCTCGACCTCCTCGTCGCGAGTGCGGTCCGTGGGCTGGATGTCGAAGTGGATACGGTTCTTGATCGTCTTGCTCTCGGGGACGGCGATGAACAGGATCGAGACGCCCCCGGCCTCCACCAGGGCCTCGGGGTCGCCCGGTCGGTCGTCGTCGCCGATCTTGGTGTTCAGAACCTCAGCCCAGAAGGTTCCGAGTCGATAGGTGTCCCCGCAGTCGATGGTCACGTGGTGCACAAGAGAAGCCATGGCCGCCACTATGGCGGGCGGCCGGGGGGCCTTCCAACCGGATTTGCCGTGACCGGTGGGCAGTTGGGTCGGTCCGGTCGGTCGGCCGATGACGGATGTCCGTGCACGCGCTGTCGTCCGTCGCCTCGTACGATCCGGTGTTTTCTTCTTCAACAGGCAACCCAGGCGCCCCTTCACCGGTCTCACAGGATGCTCACAGACTCGGCCCTTGGGCGCGTGGGGTGCGCCCGTTCCGTCGGCCGGCCGTGGGCTGTCCAGTCCGATGCCACTTGACCATGGCACTCGCAGACGAGGAACCGATGACCAGTCAGCAACACCGCATGCGCCTGAAGCGCCCGGCGCTCGTGGCGGCAGCCGCGCTCACCGCCCTGGCAGCCGGGGCCTGGGTGGCTCCCGGCGCGGAGTCGGCCCAGGCGAGCACGGCGGCCAAGCCGAAGCTCAAGCTGATCGCCGCGTCGAAGTCCGTGACGCTCGACCGCTGGGAGGGGGAGCCCGGGGTCTATCTCGACCTCGGTACGTACGTCACGGTCGACGACGTGCCGCTGGAGTTCAAGGTGACCCGGAAGTCGTACAAGGACCCCGTCGTCGCCAAACAGATCATCCGTGACGGAACGAGCACGCACACCAGAACCCTGCCCGCCGGGCTGGTGAAGAACTTCTCCGGGCTGCCCGGCTTCCTGAACGTGTCCATCAAGAACGCGGCCGGCCAGGAAGTGAAGAAGTCCAAGGGGACCTTCTGCCCGAACAACGCCTCCGGGCGGATCCGGCCGGACGCCCCGGCCACGTCGAAGTACCCGGAGAGCTGCTCCGAGAACCCGTTCACGCTGGGCTCGGTGTGGGGCGTCGAGAAGGGCTGGGCGTCCAACTCCAGCACGGTCGACTACGACAAGCCGGTGGACCTCCCGGCGGGGGAGTACACGGCCAAGGTCTCGGTGGCCAAGAAGTACCGCGATCTGTTCGGCATTCCGGACAACCGGCCGACCATCAAGGTGACGGTTCGTCAGAACAGTGACGGGGGAGGGGAAGGGGTGTCCTCGCGCTCCTCCGCCCACCACGGGGCCGGTCACGGTGCGCACTCCGGCCACTCCGCCGCGCACTACGGACCCCGTGGTGCGGAGGCGCCCACGCCGCCCGCGCTGTCGCACGCTCTCGAAGTCCGGGGCATGGCGCACCACTTGGGTGACGGACCGGGCCACACCGACGGCTCGCGCATCGCGCCCGCGCTGAAGGCGAACACCGGGCGGCCCACCGGCCGGGCGGGCGTCCCGGCCAACGTGCCCAAGCCCGACCTGCGTTCACTGCCGGCCTGGGGCATCGCCGTCACCGACGGCGAGGAGGGGGACGTCCCCGGCAAGGACTATCTCGCCTTCAGCGCCAACGTCTGGAACGCCGGACCCGCCCCGCTCGTCGTGGACGGATTCCGCAGCCCCGGCGCGGAGTTGATGGACTCCTACCAGTACTTCTACGACGCCGACGGCAAGCAGGTCGGGTACACGCCCAGCGGCACCATGGAGTGGGACCCGCGCGTGGGTCACGAGCACTGGCACTTCACGGACTTCGCCAGCTACCGGCTGCTGAGTGCGGACCAGACCCAGCAGGAGCGCAGCGGCAAGGAGGCGTTCTGCCTGGCCAACACCGACGCGATCGACTACACGGTGAAGAACGCCAACTGGCACCCGTACAACACGGATCTGTCGACGGCCTGCGGTGAACGCAACGCGATCTCCGTCCGCGAGGTCCTCGACGTCGGTTCCGGTGACACCTACAGCCAGTACCGGCCCGGCCAGTCCTTCGACATCACCGGCCTGGCGAACGGCACGTACTACATCCAGGTGATCGCCAACCCCGAGAAGCGCCTGCAGGAGAGCAACCTCAACAACAACATCTCCCTCCGCAAGGTCGTTCTGGGCGGTACGCCGGGCGCCCGCACGGTGACCGTGCCGCCGTACGACCTGATCGACGCCCCGTAGGAAAGGCCGTAGGGCCGCGTACGACATCCAGGTGCCCCTGGGCCGGCGTTCTCGCCGTGCCCGGGGGCACCGACGCGTCGCGTGCGATGTCTTGACGTGTACTTGGCGAAGTGGGTTCATGGGAGCGCTCCCATGCTCTTTTCCCATGCCTGAGTTCCTTGGCTCACTTCCCTGGAGTCGCAGTGAGAACAACAAGAGGCACGACACGAAAGCGTTCCTTAACCGAACTGTTGACCGGGCTGGTCGCCTTCCTCGGGCTCATCGCCCTCGGTGTTCTCAGCCCGGCCGCCGCCCAGGCCCAACCTCGGACGCCCAGCGCCCAAGCCGCAGGCCTGCACATCAGCGACGGCCGCCTGCTGGAAGGCAACGGCAACGACTTCATCATGCGGGGCGTCAACCACGCCCACACCTGGTATCCGAGCAGGACGACGAAGTCGCTGGCCGACATCAAGGCGCTGGGCGCCAACACCGTCCGTGTCGTCCTCGCCGACGGCCACCGCTGGACCAAGAACAGCGCCGCGGACGTCGCTGACATCGTTTCCCAGTGCAAGGCCAACCGGCTCATCTGCGTGCTGGAGGTGCACGACACCACCGGTTACGGCGAGGAGACCGCGGCCGGCACGCTCGACGAGGCGGCCGACTACTGGATCGGCCTGAAGAACGTCCTCGCCGGCGAGGAGGACTACATCGTCATCAACATCGGCAACGAGCCCTGGGGCAACACCAATCCGGCCGGCTGGACCGATCCCACGATCGCCGCGATCAAGAAGCTGCGCAGTGCCGGTCTGGAGCACACGATCATGGTGGACGCCCCCAACTGGGGCCAGGACTGGCAGGGCGTCATGCGCGCGAACGCCCAGGCCGTGTACGACGCCGACTCGACCGGCAACCTGATCTTCTCGATCCACATGTACAGCGTGTTCGACACGGCTTCGGAGATCACCGACTACCTGAACGCGTTCGTCAACGCCAAACTGCCTATCGTCATCGGCGAGTTCGGCGGCCCCGCGGACCAGTACGGCGACCCGGACGAGGACACCATGATGGCCACGGCCGAGCGGCTCCGGCTCGGCTACATCGCGTGGTCCTGGAGCGGCAACACCGATCCGATCCTCGATCTGGCGATCGACTTCGACCCCACCCGGCTCAGCTCCTGGGGCCAGCGCGCCATCAACGGCGCCAACGGCATCGCCCAGACCTCCAAGGAAGCCACCGTCTTCGGCGGCGGCACCCCGGGCGACACCCAGGCGCCGACCACCCCCGGCACCCCGGCCGCCTCCGCCGTGACGGCGACTTCCGTCACCCTCGCCTGGAGCGCGGCGACCGACAACGTCGGCGTCACCGGCTACGACGTCGTCCGCGTCAGCGGCGGCTCCGAGACCACCGTCGCGGCCTCCACCACCAACACCGTCGCCGTGACCGGCCTCACCGCCGACACGGCCTACACCTTCGCCGTCTACGCCCACGACGCGGCAGGCAACCGCTCGGCCCGCTCCGCCACCGTCAACGTCACCACCGACAAGGGCAGCAGCACGCCGGGCACGGCGTGCTCCGTCGGCTACCGCGTCGTCAACGAATGGCCGGGAGGCTTCCAGGGCGAGATCGCCCTGCGCAACACCGGCACCGCCACCCTCAACGGCTGGACGCTCGCCTTCTCCTTCGCCAACGGCCAGACCGTCTCCAACATGTGGGGTGGCACCCCCACCCAGACCGGCGGCACGGTGAGCGTCGTCCCCGCCGCCTATACCTCGACCATCACCGCCGGCGGCTCGGTCACCGTCGGCTTCATCGGGGCGAAGGGCGCCACCAATACGGCCCCGACCGCCTTCACCCTCAACGGGACCTCCTGCACGGCCACGTGACCGGCCGCTCGCGCCGACCGGCGGGGTCACTGGCCCCGCCGGTCGGCAAGGCGTCCGGCAGGGGCCTTGCGGGCCGTGGCAGGTCGGCGGCCGAGGACGGCGAAGGCGACGAGGAACGCGGTGAGGAGCAGCCCGGTGCCGACGGCGAAGGCCAGGTGGTACCCGCTGGTGAGCGCCTCCGGCCGCGCGGCGCCCGCGCTGAGCCGGGCCTCGGTGCGGCCCGCCGCGAGGGTGGAGAGGGTGGCGACACCGAGTGCCATCCCGATCTGCTGCGTGGTGTTGAACAGACCCGAGGTGAGCCCGGCGTCCGGCTCGTCCGCCCCCGACATGCCGAGCCCGGTGAGTGCGGGCAGTGCGAGGCCGAAGCCCGCGGCCAGCAGCATCACGGGGAGCAGGTCGACGGCGTATGCCGCGTGGACGGGCACCCGGATCAACAGGGCCAGCAGCGCGGTCAGCAGCGCCAGTCCGACGAGCAGGACGGTGCGCTCCCCGAAGCGTCCGATCAGACGCGAGGAGACACCCAGCGAGACGATTCCGATCACCACGGCGGCGGGCAGCATGGCGAAGCCGGTCTCGGAAGCCCCGTACCCCTGCACCTGCTGCAGATAGAGCGCGACCAGGATCTGGAACGAGAACAGACCGGCCACCATGAGCAGTTGGACGAGATTGGCTCCCACGACATTGCGTGAACGAAGAATCCGCAGCGGCATGAGCGGGGTCTTCGCCACCGCCTGTCGTGCGGTGAAGGCCGCGAGCAGCAGAAGCGCCAGGGCGCCGAGGCCGAGGGTGTGCAGCGAAGTCCAGCCGTACGTCTCGACCTTGATGACGGTGTAGACGCCGAGCATGAGGCCGGACGTGACGAGGAGCGCCCCGCTGATGTCGGCGCCCGCGCGAAGGCCCAGGCCGCGATCGGCGGGCAGGGCGGGCACGGCGACGGCGAGGGCCGCGAGGCCGATCGGCAGGTTGATGATGAAGATCCAGTGCCAGCCGAGAGCGTCGGTGAGGATGCCGCCGAGCACCTGCCCGATCGAGGCGCCGGCCGCGCCGGTGAAGCTGAACACCGCGATGGCGCGGCTGCGTTCGCGTGGCTCGGTGAAGAGCGTGACAAGGATGCCGAGGCTGACCGCGGAGGCCATCGCGCTGCCGACGCCCTGCAGGAATCGCGCGGCGATCAGGACGGCGGGCGAGCCGGCCGCTCCGGCGAGGAGGGAGGCCGCGGTGAAGACGGCGGTGCCGGTGAGGAACATGCGCTTGCGGCCCAGGAGATCGCCGAGCCGGCCGGACAGGAGAAGGAGTCCGGCGAAGGCGATCAGGTAGGCGTTGACGACCCAACTCAGCCCCGCGGGCGTGAAGTCGAGGTCCTTCTGGATGGCCGGCATGGCCACCGTGACGATGCTGCCGTCGAGCACGGTCATCAGCATTCCGGTGGCGATGACGCCCAGAGCGAGGGAGCGGCGGCGGTGAGCGGCCGAGGCGGGCGGGGAGGCGGGGTGCGGCTTGGGCGACAGCGCGGGAGCTGACGTGGACCTGGTCATGGGGGCCTTCCTGTCGAGGCTGGTGGGGATGCGGATCGGGCGGGCGCGGTGGGACAGAGGTGGTCGCCGGTTGGCGGTCACCTGGCCGTGACGCCGACAAGTGTGACCGTAGCAGATGGTTCCGTTGCAGACTATCTGCATAGAACTCTTCTGCTTGCTAACCTGAATCCCATGACCGCCCTGAGCCCGGCCTCCCCGGCCCGTACCGCGCCCGATCTCTCCTTCTTCCTGGACCACACCAGCCATGTCCTGCGGACGCGGATGGCGGCCGCCCTCGCAGAGGTGGGCCTCACTGCGCGCATGCACTGCGTCCTCGTCCATGCCCTGGGCGAGGAGCGGACACAGGCACAGCTCGCCGAGATCGGGGACATGGACAAGACCACGATGGTCGTCACGGTGGACGCCCTGGAGAAGGCGGGCCTCGCCGAACGCCGTCCCTCCAGCACGGATCGGCGAGCGCGGATCATCGCGGTGACGGAAGAGGGCGCGAAGGCGGCCGTACGCAGCCAGGAGATCGTCGACGGCGTGCACCGGGAAGCTCTGGCCCAGTTCTCCGACAGTGACCGCGAAACCTTCCTGCGTCTCCTCGGCGCCCTGACCGAGGGCCCGCTCGCCGCCCCGTCGGAGTCCCCGCAGCAGGCCCGCCGGGCACGCCAGCGGAGCTGAGCCGGGCGACTTCGGACCGCGGGGGGAGGCCGGTACTCGAAACCGTGCGGCAGTCAGGATGTGTTCAGGCTCGCGGTGCGACCGTCTGGCCCCATGACCTACGAGACGTCCGCGACATCCTCCGTCGACAGCGCCGCCGCCGCGGTGCCCGGCCATCGGCTCCGACGCAACAAGGTTCCCGAAGTCACCGTGTACTTCTGGCTGATCAAGGTGCTGTGCACGACGGTCGGCGAGACCGCCGCCGACCTGCTCGACGAGAAGCTGGGCCTCGGTCTGACCGGTGTGTCGCTGCTGATGAGCGGGCTGCTGGCCATCGTGCTCGTCCTCCAGTTCCGCAGCACCGCCTACCGCCCCGGCCTCTACTGGCTCGCCGTGGCCCTGATCAGCATCGTCGGCACCCTGATCAGCGACAACCTCACCGACAACCTGGGAGTGCCGCTGACGACGAGCACCACCGTCTTCGCGATCGCCCTCACGCTCGTCTTCACCTGCTGGTACCGCCGCGAGCGGACCCTTTCCATCCACAGCATCGATTCCCCGAGCCGCGAGTCGTTCTACTGGCTCGCGGTGCTGTTCACCTTCGCCCTCGGCACGGCCGCCGGTGACCTGGTCGCCGAGCGCATGGACCTCGGCTACTGGATCACAGCCGTACTGTTCGCCCAGGCGATCGCCGCGATCGCGGTGGCGCGCTTCGCCCTCGGTCTGAACGCCGTGTGGAGCTTCTGGATCGCCTACGTGCTCACCCGGCCGCTCGGTGCCTCGATGGGCGACTACCTCTCCCAACCGACCGGCGACGGCGGGCTGGGCCTGGGAACGGTGGTGACCAGCGTGCTGTTCCTCGCGGTCATCCTCGCCCTGGTCATCTTCCTGACGGTGACGCGCAAGGACGCCACGCCAAACGTCAGGGCGAACGGCACCGCGGGCGACGTCACCACGGATGTCACCACGGGCGTCACCGCGGCGGAGGAGAGTGCCCGGCCCCACCCCCGAGAACCTCGCTGACAGGTGTTCAGGATGTGTTCAGGGTGCGGACGGCAAGGTCGGCACCGGTGCCGCCACCCGGCAGGTCACCTCGCCGCCCGCCCCGCCCGGCAGAGCGCCCGCTTTGGACGCGCGCGCCCTCTCGTGACTGAACAGGAGCCTCCGCATTGGAGAAGCCGGACATCCTCACCGACCTGGACGTCGCCAGTACGACCAGGTCGGTGATGAAGAAGCTGCCCGAGGTCACCCTGGCCTTCTGGATCATGAAGATCGCCGCGACCACCCTCGGTGAGACCGCCGGCGACCTCTTCGCCCAGACCCTGAAACTCGGCTACTTCCTCACCACCATCGCCCTGTTCGTGCTCTTCGTGGTGACACTGGTCGTCCAGCTCAGGTCCCGTCGCTACAACCCATGCCTGTACTGGACGGTCATCCTGTCCACCAGCATGGCCGGAACGACCATGTCCGACTTCATGAACCGCAGCGCGGACGCCAAGTACCTGTCCGGCGGCGCCACTTCGCTCGGCTGGGGGCCGCAGGGCCTGGGGCTCGGCTACCCCACCGGTGCCGCCATCCTGATCTCGGTCCTGATCGCCGTCTTCGCCCTCTGGAAGCTGACCGGCATGACGTTCGTCATCCGTGACATCGTCAGCTTCCGCGGGGAAGCCCTCTTCTGGTCGGCGATCCTCGTCTCCAACACCCTCGGCACCTCCATGGGCGACTTCCTCTCCGACAGTTCGGGACTCGGATACGCCGGAGGCGCGCTGCTCGTCACCGGGGCTCTGCTGGTGCTCCTCGCCCTGATGCGCGTGCCCGGCGTGCCGAACGTGCTGCTGTTCTGGGTCGCCTTCGTCCTCACCAGGCCGCTCGGCGCCACGGCCGGTGACTTCCTCACCAAGCCGGTCGCCAAGGGTGGCCTCGACCTCGGCACGGCGGGGTCGTCCGCGGTGCTGCTGGCGCTCCTCGTCGGCCTCATGGGATTCGCCCAGGTGCGCGAGCGCGGGACCGCCGCCCCGGTCGCGGAGATCGCCGAGCAGCAGGCGGTCACCCCGCGGGCAGGCTGACCACGAACCGTGCCCCGGGCGTGTGCCCGGGGTCGTACGTCACCTCGCCGCCGACGGAGCGGGCCAGCCGCCGCGCGAGCGGCAGCCCCAGGCCCGCTCCGCCGTGTCCGTCGCCCGGGTCGGCCCGGCGGCCGGGTTGGAAGAGGTGCGGCGCGAACGACTCGGGTACGCCGGGGCCGTCGTCGGTGAGGTCGATGCGTACGCCGCAGGGCGCGGGGCAGGCCCGGACGGTGACGCGGGAGCGCGCGTACCGGCAGGAGTTGGCGAGGAGCGGGCTCACGATCCGTTCGAGCAGGGCGACCTGGACGCCGGCCTCCAGGTCGCCCTCATCGCCGTCGCAGCTGCCTTGGACGAGGACGGTCACGGTCAAGTGGCTCGGCTCGCCCAGGGTTTCGACGGCGCGCCGCAGCGCGGGCCGGATCCAGGCGGTGCCGGGGGTGGCGGGCGCGCTGTCGCGGGCGTCGTCGAGGAGGGTGTCGCAGATGGTGCGCATCGACTGCGCGGCGTCGGCGACGACCATGTGGGCTGCCAGGGTCTCGGCGGCGGAGCGGGGGCGGGCCTGCCACCAGTCGAGTTCGGCGATGATGCGGCTGAGCGGAGTGCGCAGTTCGTGCGACAGTTCCCCGGTCAGCTGTCGCTCATGGCGCAGGACGGCGCGAATACGGTCCAGGAGTGCGTCCAACGACGTACCGAGGCGGGCGAGTTCGGCCGGTCGTACGACGGCGGCGAAGCGTTCCTCGGAGGCCACGGCGCTCCACCGGGCGGCTTGGTCGGTCATCGCGCCCACGGGCCGCAATGCACGGCCGACCGCCAGGCGGGTGAGTGCGTAGGTGCAGGTGAGCATCAGTACGTCCAGGCCGCACGACCCCAGCAGCAAGGTGTCGGCCGAACTTCGGTAGGGGGTCAGGTCCAATGCCGTGACGACGGTGACGGCGCCCCTGCGATCGGGGACGGGCCCGGCGCACATCCGAACGGGCACGTGATGTTCGGCCGTGACGCAGTGGCGCCCGCCACGACCGACGAGTTCCCCGGCGAGACGCGTCAACGCAGCGGTGGGCGAAGGAGGTTGCTCCAGAAGCCGGGTCCCGGTGTAGATCCACACGTTCGCGTCGAGGAGGCGGTCGTTGGAGGTCTCCAGGACGCGTACGGCCGGGCCGCCGGTGTCGATGGTCGTGGCGACGGCCGCTGCGCGGGTGCGCAGTTCGTCGTCCGCCTGGTGCTGGAGGTGGCGCTCGGCGACGGCGTTGAAGACGATCGTGAGCAGCACCATCAGGAGCGCGGCGGTGGTCAGCGCCACCAGGGACAGCCGGCCGCGCAGCGTTCGCGGGGCCGGCCGCGAAACGATGACCGAGAGCCGTGCGAAGGCAGTCATGACAGGCGGTGGCCGACCCCGCGGGCGGTGCCGACGGTCATGTCGCTGCCCGCCCCGCGCAGCTTGCGGCGCAGCCGGGTCAGGTACTGGTCGAGGGTGTTCTCGCTGACCTGAGCGCCTGCGGGCCAGCCAGCTCGGATCAGCTCGCGCCGGCGCACGATGTCCCCGGCCGCCGCCATGAGCGCCGCGAGCAGACGGAACTCGGTCGGAGTCAGGTCGATCCGGGTGCCGCTCGCGGTGAGGGTGTGCCGGACGCCATCGAGGACCAGGTCACCGATGGTGGCCGTGGCCGTATCGGCCTGCCCAGGCGCGGCGCGCTTGACCGCCGCGCGCAGCCGGGCGGCCAGCTCGGCGAGGTGGAACGGCTTGGGCAGGTAGTCGTCGCCGCCGGCGGAGAATCCGGACAGCCGGTCCGTGAGGCGGTGATGGGCGGTCAGGAAGATGACGGGGGAGGGGAATCCGTTCGCGCGCATCGCCTGGCAGACATCCCGCCCGTCCGCGTCGGGCAGCCCGATGTCGAGGACGGCCGCGGAGACCTCGGCGGTGGCCAGCCGCAACGCGGTGGCGCCGTCCGGAGCGGGCAGCGTGTCGAATCCCTCCTCGTACAGCCCGCGCCGCAGTACGTCACGCAGGGCGTGATCGTCCTCGACAACTAGGATCTTGTGGCGCATGGCCCTCCAACGGCGGCGCGGTGGCCGTGTTTGTGATGCCGGTGATGAAGCGGTCGGGCAGCCATGAGGCCGCGGCGCACAGGCACAGCCCCAGCCAGCCGACGCTCAGCAGCCAGCCGCCGGCCACATCGGTGAACCAGTGCACCCCGAGATAGACACGGGTCAGTCCGACGAGCACTCCCCAGCACCCGATGACAACAGCGAGCAGGGTTCTGCCGCGCGGGCCGCGCAGGAATATCGCCAGGACGAGCAGTCCGGCGGTGCAGGCCGCCGTGGTGCTGTGCCCGGAGGGGTAGGCCCATCCGGAGGCGTGGGTGTGCCAGTCCAGCCGGGGTGGGCGGGGCCGGGCGACGAGCGTCATCACGCCGTAGCGCACGGCCTGTCCCGAGACCAGGCAGCACAGGGAGAGGGCGGCGGCGAGCAGTCGGTGGCGCAGGGTGCGGCCTGCGACGATCCCGGCCAGCACGGCGAGCGCATAGGGGACGACACCCGTCCCGGTGGCGGTGAGGCCGCGGGCCGACGCCACCGCCATGACGGGGCGGTGGGCCAGGGACCAGCCCGAAAGGGCGTCGTCGGTGAACAGCGGGGCGCCGTCGCCGCCGACCACGACCATGGTGAGGACGGCGAACGCCGCGAGGGCTCCCAGGCCGACGCTTCCGGCGAGGTCCGCGATGTCGCCGCGCCGGTCGCTGCCGCGCTTCATGAGGCCACCAGCAGGGGACGTAGGCGGGTGGCGGTGATGCGTCGGGCGAGGGCATCGGGGGAGCGGCGCAGCACCTGCATGGCGAGCAGCGCCACCGCGGCGCCGACGAGCGCACCGGCCGCGACGTCGTGGGGGTAGTGCACGCCGACCCAGACCCGGGAGGCCGCCATGGCGCAGGCGGCAACGGCCGCGACCACGCCGAGTCTGCGGGAGACGAACAGCAGGGCCACCGCGGCCGCGAAGGCGATGGCCGTGTGATTGCTGGGGAAGGACCAGTCACCCGGCGCCGGGCACGCCTCCAGCGTTCTGCTGTGCAGGCTCTGGCACGGCCGTGCCTCGCGGAACAGCAGTTTCAGCAGGGTGTCCACGCCGTAGGCCAGGACCGCGATCACCGGAACGGCCAGCGCCTTCACGGCGGCCGCGCTGCCGACGTGCCGGGCCCGCAACCAGCCGGCCACCATGAACGCGGCGAACACCAGGAGCCCGTACGTCGACCAGGCCGCGACACCGTCGTCGAGCCAGGCGGGCGAGCGGCCGGCCAGGTCCACCACATCGGTGTAGAGGGAGCCGTCGACGGAAGGGGTGGCCAGGGGTGAACGGGCGTTCAGCACGTTGACGGCGAGCTGCGACGATAGGTCTGTGCGTGTGGTCATCGTCGCGAGCTCCTTCGTCCGGAACCAGTGGGCGCGACGAAGCCACGCCCGACCGGTGACTACAATTCTGTAGACGGTCTACTGGACTGTAGACGATAGCGCGGTGAGGAACGTTCCCATGACCGACGAGAAGGACGAACGACGGCCGTCCGGCGAGCTCGAGGCCGCGGTGATGGCCGCCCTCTGGGCCGCCGGCACCCCGCTCACGCCCGGCCATGTGCAACTGGAACTCGCCTCGGGCCTCGCCCGAACCACCGTGACGACGATCCTGTCCCGGCTGCACGAGAAGGGCATCGTCGGCCGCGAGCGGCAGGGGCGCGGCTACGCCTACTTCCCCGTCCAGGACGCCGCTGGACTCACCGCCCGGCGCATGCACAGCGAACTCGACCGGGACACCGACCGCGAAACCGTGCTGGCCCGCTTCGTCGCCCAGCTCAGCCCGGACGACGAACAACTGCTGCGCCAGCTGCTGGAGGCCGACGAGACGTGATCCTGCTGCTGCTCGTGCCCCTGCTGGTGCCCTTCGCGGCACCGCCGCTGGCGCGCCGCGCCCTCGACCGCCTGGACCCCGTCACCGCACTGTGGTCGCTGACCGCCTCCGCCCTGGTGCTGGCGGGCGCCTGCGCGGCCGCCCTCGGCGTCCTCGTGCTGACCGGGCTGCTCAAGATCCCCGCCTTCGCGGCGCTCGGCGAACTCGTCCACCCGCTGCGCACGCCGTCGGACGCCGTCGTCGTCCCCGCGGCCGCGGTGGCCGCCGGCGTACTCACCCTCGGCGTCTGGACGCTCGGGCGCTCGGCCGTACGACAGCTCGGCGCCTTCCGAACCGCCCGCAGCCAGGCGGGCCACCGCCCCACCGCGGGCGACCTGTGCGTCATCGATTCGCCGCACCCCGACGCGTACGCCCTGCCGGGCCGCCCGCACCGCATCGTCGTGACCACCGCGATGCTCCGCAGCCTCGACGCCGCCGAACGCGAGGCCCTCTTCGCCCACGAGCGCGCCCACAACCAGGGGGGCCACCACTACTTCCTGGCCGCCGCCGAACTCGCCGCGCAGTGCCACCCCGCCCTGCACGCGACCCGCACGGCCATCCGGCTCGCCGCCGAACGGGCCGCGGACGAGGCCGCGGCCACCGCCGTCGGCGACCGACGGCTCATCGCCCGGGCCATCGCCCGCGCGGCCCTCGCCGGCCACGCCACCCGCGCCACCCGGCCGGCCTTCGCCTCCGCGGCGACGACCGGCCCCGTCCCGCGGCGGGTCGCCGCTCTGCTCGCACCCCCCAACGGCCGCCCGCGTGCCACACGCCGGGTCGCCCTGCTCCTCGCCGCCTGTACGGTCCTGTCCGCCACCGCCGCGACCGCCGACGTACTCACCGTCCATCACGAGGTCGAGGTCGCCCAGGGCGAGGAGAGCCGCTGATCCGGTCAGGCCCGAAGGGATGCGTGCCGACGCCTGCGCGGTCAGTCGTCCCTGTCCCCGTCGTCGTCCTCGCCCTCTTCGGGCTGCGTCTCTTCCCTCGCCGGCTGGGTAGCGACAGCGCCCTGCCCCGGGGGAGTGGGGCCCGCGGTGCGGCCCTGGTCGGGGCGCGAGGTTTCCGCGGTGGCGGGGTCCGGCGCGAACCAGGCCCTGCCGATCAACATGGCGGCCAGGAAGATCACCGCTGCGGCGACGGCGATCGTCAACCTCGGCCTGCGGGCGACGAGTTCACGCACCCCGCGGCGCGCCCGGGGGCTTCGACGCTGGTGACCGGTGCGCGCGGTGGCGGACGGCAGGGCGTACGTGGTCGGGGGGCCGCTCTCGCCGAGCGCGCGCCGTCGGCCGGGCGCGGCGCCCGGCGTTGGTCCCGTCGGACCGATCGGCCGCGGAACGGGAGCCGACGCGGCGGCCGGAAGAGGCTCGGGACGGCCCTGCCAGGCGCCGGCGGCGAACCAGCCGGCCACCTGCTGGGCCGTGGGCCGGTCCGCGGGATCCTTGGCGAGAAGACCGAGGAGGTAGTTCTCGAAGGCGGGCGGCAGCCGAGTGCCGAGCTCACGCGGCGATACGGGCGTCGCGTCGAGGTGCTGATGCAGGATCACCAGGGCGGTGTCCGCCTGGAACGGCGGTCGGCCGGTGAGGAGTTGATAGAGCACGCAGCCCAGCGAATACACGTCGGACGCGGGTGAAGCGGGCTTGCCCAGAGCACGTTCGGGGGCGAGGTACAGGCTGGTGCCGACGATCTGCCCGGTGGCGGTCAGCGCGCCGGCCGGGTCGTCGAGGAACCGGGCGATGCCGAAGTCGCCGATCTTCAGGGCGCCGTCGGCGTCCAGGAGGAGATTGCCGGGCTTGATGTCCCGGTGCACGATGCCCTGCCCATGGGCGGCGGCGAGCCCGCCCGCGGCCTCGGCGGCGATGCGGGCGACGTGCTCCACGGGCAGCGGACCGCCGGCCTTCAGATGCTGCGCCAGGCTGTCGCCCTCGATCAGCTCCATCACCAGGAACAGTCGGTTGTCGTACGAGCCGAAGTCCAGGACGCCGATGACGTGAGGGTGGTTGAGATGCCCCGCGGTCTGGGCTTCCAGGCGGAACCGGGAGACGGCGGTGGGGTCGGAGTCCTGACTGAGCAGGAGCTTGACGGCCACCGCCCTGCCCAGCACTTCGTCGTATGCCTGCCAGACCTCGCCCATGGCGCCGCGTCCGATGGGGGTGTGCAGCCGGTACCGGCCCGCTATGAGCACCTGTGATTCATCCTCATGCCACTCGTGCCACAAGACGACTTGACTGCCGCAGGCCATAACTCACCACCTGGGCAAGGGTGGTGGTGGGGGCGGTGCCGCAACGGCCCTCAGCCTACCCGCCGACGGAAACACCGCAGGCCACGGTCCTGCACGCAACGCTTCCGACCCATCGACGACCTGACCGTCCGGCGCATCCGGGCCCCGTCCACGACCTGCCCATCGGACGCACGGCAGCGGAAGAGCCACCCGAGTGCGTCTTTCGCGAAAGTGCGGAAGCCCGGCAGGATGCTCTTCAAGGTCCACTGGCCGCAACCATCCATCCCCGTACGGCGCTTTCGTCGCCGGACGGAGCTTCACGGCTCGTGCCCTCGTGCCCGTGAACCGCATGGCGCAACAGGAAGGACGGTCGATGCCGACGCGTCGGAAACTCCGCGTCGCCCTGGTCGGCGGCGGGTTCATGGGGCGGGCCCACTCCCATGCGTGGCGGACGGCGCCGCGATTCTTCGACCTTCCGGCCGACCCCGTGCTGTCACTCCTCGTGGGACGCGACCCGCGGAAGGCGGCGGCGGCAGCGGACCGGCTCGGCTGGAGCGACTGGTCGGCGGACTGGCGCGAGGCCGTGACGCGCGACGACGTCGACCTCGTCGACATCTGCACACCGGGGGACACCCACGCCGACATCGCGCTCGCGGCGCTCGCCGCCGGCAAACACGTCCTGTGCGAGAAGCCGTTGGCCAACTCGGTCGCGGATGCCGAACGGATGAGCGCGGCGGCGGAGCGGGCGGCGGACTCCGGCATCGTGGCCATGTGCGGCTACAGCTACCGCCGCACCCCGGCCCTGGCGCTGGCCCGCACGTTCGTCGAGGAGAACCGGCTGGGCCGGATCAGACATGTCCGGGCGAGCTATCTGCAGGACTGGCTGACCGACCCGCGTGCGCCGCTGACCTGGCGGCTGGACAAGGCCAGGGCGGGCTCCGGCACCCTGGGCGACATCGGCGCGCACAGCATCGACACCGCCCAGTGGCTCACCGGACAGCGCATCACGACCGTGTCGGCGACGCTGCGCACGTTCGTGACGGAGCGTCCGCGACTGTCCGAGCAGGTCGGGCTCGGTGGCCGCGCCGCCGATGACGCGCCGCTCGGTCCGGTCACGGTCGACGACGCGGCGGCGTTCACGGCCTCCTTCTCCGAAGGGGCCCTCGGTGTCTTCGAGGCGACCCGCATGGCAACGGGGCGTCGCAACGCGAACCGGATCGAGATCAACGGCGAAGTGGGCTCCGTCGCGTTCGACTTCGAGCGCATGAACGAGCTGGAGTACTTCGACGGCCGAGGACCGGATACCGGGGCCGAAGGCTTCCGTCGCATCCAGGTGACCGACCCCGTGCATCCGTACATGGCCCAGTGGTGGCCGACAGGCCATGGCATCGGCTACGAACACCTCTTCACTCACCAGGTCGCCGACCTCGTCTCGGCGATCGGCACAGGGTCAACCGCCGCGCCGTCGTTCGCCGACGCACTCGATGTCCAACGCGTGCTCGCCGCCGTCGAGGCGAGTGCGGCCGACCGGTCCCGGGCGACGGACATCAGGAGGGAGCGATCATGACGCGGAAACAAGCGCTGGTGGTGCGGGGCGGATGGGAGGGCCACCAGCCGGTCAAGTCAACGGAGTTGTTCCTCCCCTTCCTCGAACGCAACGGCTACACCGTACGGGTCGAGGAGTCGACAAAGGTCTACGCCGACGCCGCCGCGATGGCCGGTACCGACCTCGTCGTGCAGTGCGTCACCATGTCGGAGATCACCCCCGAGCAGTTGGCCGGCCTCGGCGCGGCGGTCGTCGCAGGCACCGGCCTCACCGGCTGGCACGGCGGCATCGCCGACTCGTTCCGCGCGTCGTCGGACTATCTGCACCTGGTGGGAGGCCAGTTCGCGACCCACCCGGGCAAGGAACCCTGCGAGCGGCACGGCGGCGCGGAGGACAACTACCTGCCGCACACCGTGGACATCACGGAACTCGGCCGCGAACACCCCATCACCGCGGGTATCGAGGACTTCGAACTCGACACCGAGCAGTACTGGGTGCTCCACGACGACCTCATCGACGTCCTGGCCACCACCACCCACCCGGCCCGGCCGTGGCATCCCTGGCACCGGCCGGTCACCACACCGGCGATCTGGACACGCCGGTGGGGCGCCGGGCGCATCGTCGTGACCACCCCCGGACACAGTCCGGACGTGCTGGAGAACGTCAACGTCCGCACCGTCATCGAGAGGGGAATGCTGTGGGCGACGCGCACCGCATCGGCATCGTAGGACTCGGCGTCATCTCCCGTGCGTATCTGGACACGCTCGCGGGGCATCCCGCGGTGCGCATCACCGCGGTCGCCGACCTCGACGCCTCCCGGTCGGCTGCCGTCGCCGCCGAGATCCCCGGCGCGCAGGCACTGAGCGTCGAGCGCCTGCTCGACAGCCCCGAAGTCGACACGGTGCTCAACCTCACCGTCCCCGCCGCCCACGCGGAGATCGCGCTCGGCGCGATCGGCCGGGGCAAGAACGTCTACGCCGAGAAGCCGCTGGCCGCCGCCTTCCCCGACGCCCGCTCCCTCATCGACGCGGCCGCAGCGGCCGGGGTCGGGGTGGGGTGCGCGCCCGACTCCGTCGTGGGCACCGGTCTCGAGACGGCGCGGGCGGCCGTCGACGCCGGGCGCATCGACACCGTCCAC
>NZ_JBEXDZ010000180.1:0-17630 GCF_040606085.1 Streptomyces sp. NPDC005485
AGCGGCGCGCCGCTGCCGGTGCCGTCCGCGGCCCGGTAGCGGTAGGCGGTGCCGAAGCGTTCGCCGCCCACCGCCTCGGAGAGGCCGCCGATGGAGGCGTAACCGTGGTTCTGGATCAGGACCAGGTTGACCGGCAGGCCCTCCTGGACCGCGGTGACGATCTCCGTCGGCATCATCAGGTACGTGCCGTCGCCGACCAGCGACCACACGGGTGTGCCGGGGGCGGCCTGCTGGACACCGATGCCGGCCGGGATCTCGTAGCCCATGCAGGAGTAGCCGTACTCCAGGTGGTACTGGCGCGGTGAGCGGGCCCGCCACAGTTTGTGCAGGTCGCCGGGGAGCGAGCCGGCCGCGTTGATGATCACGTCGTCGTCGCCCACGACCGCGTCCAGTGCGCCGAGGACCTGCGTCTGGGTGGGCACGGCGTGCTCGTCGTCCGCCCGGTAGGCGTTGTCCACGACCTCGTCCCAACGTGCCTTGCCCGCCCGGTACTCGGCCTCGTACGCCGTACTCACGCGGTGACCGGACAGCGCTGTCGTGAGCGCTTCCAGACCCGCCCGGGCATCGGCGACCAGCGTGCGGGCGGCGAGCTTGTGGGCGTCGAACGCGGTGATGTTGAGGTTGACGAAGCAGACCGACGGCGCGGCGAACAGGGTGTGGGAGGCGGTGGTGAAGTCGGTGTAGCGCGTGCCGACGCCGATGACCAGATCGGCGCCGCGGGCGAGGGCGTCGCTGACGGCGGTGCCGGTGTGGCCGACGCCGCCGAGGTCGGCGGGGTGGTCGTGGCGCAGCGAGCCCTTGCCCGCCTGGGTGGAGGCGACGGGGATGCCGGTCGCGTCCACGAGTGCCTTGAGCGCGTCCTCGGCCCTGCTGTGATGGACGCCGCCGCCCGCGATGATCAACGGACGTTCGGCGGCGCGGATCGCCCGGACCGCGTCGGCGAGTTCGACCGGGTCGGGCGCGGGGCGCCGTACGTGCCAGACGCGCTCGGCGAAGAACTCCTCCGGCCAGTCGTACGCCTCCGCCTGCACGTCCTGCGGCAGGGCGAGGGTGACGGCGCCGGTCTCGGCCGGGTCGGCGAGCACCCGCATCGCCTGGAGTGCGGACGGGATGAGCATCTCCGGGCGGGTGATCCGGTCGAAGTAGCGGGAGACCGGCCGCAGCGTGTCGTTGACCGACACGTCGGCCTCCACCGGGTGCTCAAGCTGCTGGAGCAGCGGGTCGGCGGGGCGCGTGGCGAAGTAGTCGCCGGGCAGGAGGAGCACCGGGAGGCGGTTGATGGTGGCCAGGGCGGCGCCGGTGACGAGGTTGGTGGCCCCGGGGCCGATGGACGTGGTGACCGCCTGCGCGGAGAGGCGGTCGAGCTGGCGGGCGTAGCCGACGGCCGCGTGCACCATCGACTGCTCGTTGCGGCCCTGGTGGAACGGCATGTGCTCCTCGCCTGCCTCCAGCAGCGCCTGGCCGATGCCGGCGACGTTGCCGTGCCCGAAGATGCCCCAGGTGCCGGCGATCAGCCGGTGCCGCACGCCGTCGCGCTCGCTGTACTGCGCGGACAGGAAGCGCACCAGGGCCTGGGCGACGGTCAGACGGCGAGTGGTGGTGCTCATCAGGACTTCTCCGGGGCCGTGTAGAGGGGGAGTCGGGGGTCGACCGGCTGGTCGGGCCAGGTGCCGCGGATCCAGCCGTGGTCGGGGTGGTCGCGGATCAGCCAGTCGCGCTCGGCTCCGGGACCCGCCATGACGTTGAGGTAGTACATGTCGTGGCCGGGGACGGCCATCGACGGCCCGTGCCAGCCGTCCGGGATGAGGACGGTGTCGCCGTCGCGTACCTCGGCCAGTACGTCGGTGCCCTGTCCGTGGCCGGAGGGCGAGACCCGCTGGTAGCCGAGGCCGGGTGTGCCGTCGTGGTCGGCGATCTCGAAGTAGTAGATCTCCTCCAGCTCGGACTCCTCGCCGGGCCGGTGCTCGTCGTGCTTGTGCGGCGGGTACGAGGACCAGTTGCCGCCGGGCGTCAGCACCTCGACGGCGATCAGCCGGTCGCACTCGAAGGCCCCCGCGGCGGCGAAGTTGTTGACCTGGCGGGAACACCCGCCGGTGCCGCGCAGTTCGACGGGGACGGCGGAGGCGGGGCCGTAGCGTGCGGGCAGGCGTCGGGTGCAGCGGGCGCCGGTGAGCGCGAAGCGTCCGCCGTCGCGGGAGGCGAGGGAGACCTGGGCGTCGCGTGGCACGTACACGAAGTCGCTGACGGAGGTGAAGACGCTCTTGCGGCCGGCCAGCCGGAAGGTCTCCCCGCCGACGGCGACCGTGCACGACCCGGCGAGCGGCAGCACGATCCACTCGCTGTCCGCGGTGTCGAAGGAGTGCCAGCCGCCCGGCGGCAGTTCGAGCACACGCAGACTGGAGTGGCCCCAGTCGGCCGACTCGGGGGAGATGTCCACCGCGTACGGGCCGGCCGCGGCCTTCCCGGCGGGCAGGTGGTGTGTGGTCGTCATGCGCTTCTTCCTCGACAAGTCGACATGGAGGTCTTCCGGGGAGGGCGGTGTCAGAGCAGGCCGACCGCGGTGTCCACCGCGGTCTCCACGCTGCCCTCGGCGGGGTACAGGAGCGAGCGGCCCACGACCATGCCCTGGACGGTGGGCAGCCGCAGCGCTTTGCGCCACTTCTCGTACGCGCCCTCCTGATCCGCGCCGACCTCGCCGCCCAGCAGCACGGTGGGCAGGGTGGAGGTCTCCAGGACCTCGGCCATGTCGTCGGGGTTCGCGGTGACCGGCAGCTTGAGCCAGGTGTAGGCGGAGGTACCCGCGAGGCCCGAGGCGATGGCGATGGAGCGGCTGACGGCCTCGGCGCCCAGGTCGTTGCGGACGTTGCCCTCCACTCGGCGCGAGATGAACGGCTCGACGAAGACGGGGAGGCGGCGTGCGGCCATGTCGTCGATCGCGCGGGCAGTGGATTCCAGCGTCTCCAGTGAGCCTCGGTCTTCGTAGTCGAGGCGCAGCAGCAGCTTGCCCGCGTCGAAGCGCAGTCGCTCCATGTCCTCGGCGCGGTGGCCGGTGAAGCGGTCGTCCATCTCGAAGGAGGCGCCGGACAGTCCGCCGCGGTTCATCGACCCCATGACGACCTTGTTCTCCAGCACGCCCAGGAGCAGCAGGTCCTCCAGGATGTCCGCGGTGGCCAGCACGCCGTCCACGCCGGGCCGGGACAGCGCGACGCACAGGCGCTCCAGCAGCTCGGCGCGGTTGGCCATGGCGAGCTGTCGGCCCCCCACGCCGAGCGCGCCGCGGGCCGGGTGATCGGCGGCCACGATCATGAGGCGGCCGCTGTCGCCGATCAGCGGGCGGCGGGTGCGGCGCTCGGCCGCTTCGGCGACGGCCTCGGGGTGCCGGGCGCGCACCGTGACGAGGTCGGGGATGCTGATGGTCAAGACGAGCTCCGTTCAGGGGGGCGGGATCAGCCGCGCGCGACGAGGTCCGCGACCTCGGAGGCGGTGGGCATCGCGGAGGAGCAGGCGAGCCGGGAGGCGACGAGGGCCCCGGCGGCGTTGGCGTACCGCATGGTCTTCGCCAACTCCCAGCCGGACAGCAGCCCGTGGCAGAGGGAGCCGCCGAACGCGTCGCCCGCGCCGAGGCCGTTGACGACCTCGACCGGTACCGGGGGCACCTCGGCGGTCGTTCCGTCGCGGTGCACGGCGAGCACTCCCTTGGGGCCCTGCTTGACGACGGCCAGTTCGACGCCGGCCTCCAGCAGGGCCTCGGCGCAGGCTCGTGGTTCGCGTACACCGGTGGCGATCTCGCACTCGTCGAGATTGCCGACGGCCACGGTGACATGACGCAGGGCCTCGGCGTAGTAGGGGCGGGCGGCCTCCGGGTCGCGCCAGAACATGGGGCGCCAGTCGAGGTCGAAGACGGTGGTGCCCGCCTTGGCGCGTGCCTTGAGGGCGGCGAGGGTGGCGGAGCGGCTGGGTTCCTCGCTGAGCCCGGTGCCGGTGATCCAGAAGATCCGGGCGTCGCGGATGGCGAAGAAGTCCAGTTCCTCGGTGCGGATCTCCAGGTCCGGGGCCTTGGGCTGCCGGTAGAAGTACAGCGGGAAGTCGTCCGGCGGGAAGATCTCGCAGAACGTGACCGGGGTGGGATAGGCGTCGACCGGCGTGACGAAGCGGTCGTCGACGCCGAACTCCTTGAGCTCCTGGTGCAGATAGGTGCCGAACGGGTCGTTGCCGGTCCGGGTGATCACCGCGGTGGAGCGGCCCAGGCGCGCGGCGGCCACCGCGACGTTGGCCGCGGAGCCGCCCAGGAACTTCCCGAACGACTCGACCTGCGCCAGCGGGACGCCCGTCTGCAGGGGGTAGAGGTCGACACCGATGCGTCCCATGGTGATCAGGTCGAAGGGTTCAGCGGACTCGGGCATGAGCGTCGCTCCTCAGGCGGGGGTGCGAGGTGTGCGGTGCTTACCAGGTGTAGGGCTCCGGGCGACGTCCTGTCAATGGTTTGTACTGACATTCTGACCTGCTAGTGAAATGATGTCTTAACAAACTATTGACAGGTGGATGCATCAGGGACTTGTATCCCATCCCAACGCAACAGCCGCGTCATCGGCATCGAGATCAGCGTCGTCATCGGCATCCGGCCCGGGCTCCCTGCCCAGGCCCCCGGCCGGGCTCAGGGCCCGGAACCCCCCGCTCCCTTTCCACCCGTCGCACAGTGAGGTGCAGGAAAGATGGACCGCACGCTTCACCCCCGCTCCCGCAGAATCGCCACTCTCGTCACAGCGGCCGCGGCCTCCGTGCTGCTCGTCGCCGGCTGCTCCAGCAGCGGCGGCGGGAAGAAGGCCGAGGAGAGCGCGGACAACGCCTCCGCGGGCAAGGCCGACACCCCCCGGATGACGGTCGCGCTGGTGACCCACGCGCCGCCCGGGGACACCTTCTGGGACACGGTCCGCAAGGGCGCCCAGGCGGCCGCCGCCAAGGACAACATCAAGCTGATCTACTCCAACGACGCGAACGCGGGGAACCAGGCCAACCTGGTCCAGAACGCGATCACCCAGAAGGTCGACGGCATCGCGGTCACCCTGGCCAAGCCGGACGCGATGAAGGACGTCGTGGGCAAGGCGCGGTCGGCGGGCATACCCGTGGTCGGCCTCAACTCGGGTCTGAGCGACTGGAAGAAGCTCGGCCTGATGGAGTTCTTCGGCCAGGACGAGAGCGTGGCGGGCGAGGCGTTCGGCAAGAAGCTGAACTCGACCGGTGCCAAGAAGATCGCCTGTGTGATCCACGAGCAGGGGAACGTCGGCCTCACCCAGCGCTGCAGCGGCGTGAAGAAGACCTTCAGTGGCACGACGGAGATCCTCTACGTCAACGGCACCGACATGCCGTCGGTGAAGTCGACCATCACCGCCAAGCTCAAGCAGGACAGCGGCATCGACCACGTGGTCACGCTGGGCGCCCCGATCGCACTGACCGCCGTGCAGTCCGTGAGCGACGCGGGCAGCAAGGCGAAGGTCGCCACCTTCGACCTCAACAAGGACCTGGTCAAGGCCGTCCAGGACGGCACCATCGAGTTCGCGGTCGACCAGCAGCCCTACCTCCAGGGCTACTTGGCGGTCGACTCGCTGTGGCTCTACAAGAACAACGGCAACTACAGCGGTGGCGGTGAGCAGCCGGTGCTGACCGGCCCGGCCTTCGTCGACAAGAGCAACGCCGACACGGTGGCGAAGTTCGCCGCGAAGGGCACTCGGTGATCTTCATGTCCCAGGCAACGGCTCCGGCGGCGAGTTCCTCGTCGCCGGCCCCGCCGGCCGCCGAGAAGGACGGCCGGACCGCCCAGCAGTCCCTGGGCCGCAGGCTGCTCGCCCGGCCCGAGGTCGGTGCGCTGATCGCGGCCGTGGGTGTGTACGTCTTCTTCTTCGTGGCGGCGCCGTCCTTCCGTGACGCGGGCGCACTGTCCACGGTGCTCTACCAGGCGTCGGTGATGGGCATCATGGCCATTCCGGTGGCTTTGCTGATGATCGGCGGGGAGTTCGACCTGTCGGCGGGTGTCGCGGTCACCACCTCCGCGCTCACCGCGGCCATCCTCAGCTTCCAGCTGTCGATGAACGTGTGGACCGGTGTCTTCGTCGCGCTGATCGTCTCGCTGGCGGTCGGTGCGTTCAACGGCTGGCTGCTCATCAAGACCGGGCTGCCGAGCTTCCTGGTCACCCTCGGCTCGTTCCTGGTGCTGCAGGGCGCGAACCTCGCGGTCACCAAGATCTTCACCGGCAATGTCGCCAGTGACTCGATCAGCGACATGGACGGCTTCGACCAGGCCAAGAAGATCTTCGCCTCCGACTTCAGCATCGGCGGCGTCAGCTTCAAGATCACCATCGTCTACTGGCTGGTCTTCGCCGCGATCGCCACCTGGCTGCTGCTGCGCACCAAGTTCGGCAACTGGATCTTCGCGGTCGGCGGGAACAAGGACAGTGCCCGCGCGGTCGGCGTGCCCGTCAACTTCACCAAGATCGCCCTGTTCATGGGCGTAGGCGCGGGCGCCTGGTTCGTCGGCATGCACCTGCTGTTCTCGTTCAACACCGTCCAGTCCGGCGAGGGCGTGGGCAACGAGTTCCTGTACATCATCGCCGCGGTGATCGGCGGCTGCCTGCTCACCGGCGGCTACGGCTCCGCCGTCGGCCCGGTCATCGGCGCCTTCATCTTCGGCATGGTCTCCCAGGGCATCGTCTACGCCAACTGGAACCCGGACTGGTTCAAGGCCTTCCTCGGCGTGATGCTCCTGGTCGCCGCCCTCGTCAATCTGTGGGTCCGCCGCCAGGCGACCCGGAGGTGAACCCCATGACAACCGCCAAGGGATCCAAGCCCCACGGGGCCATCCTCCACGACACTCCTCCCGCCCCCGACGACGGTGCCCCCCTCGTCGAACTGCGCAACGCGGGCAAGGCCTACGGCAACATCCGCGCCCTGCACGGCGTGAACCTCACCGTGCACCCCGGCAAGGTCACCTGCGTGCTCGGCGACAACGGCGCCGGCAAGTCCACCCTCATCAAAATCATCTCCGGCCTGCACCAGCACACCGAGGGCGACTTCCTCATCGACGGCCACCCGGTGCGGCTGTCCAGCCCGCGTGAGGCCCTCGACGCCGGCATCGCCACCGTCTACCAGGACCTGGCGACGGTGCCGCTCATGCCGGTGTGGCGCAACTTCTTCCTCGGCTCCGAACTCACCAAGGGCCCCTGGCCCATTCGCCGCCTCGACATCCACGCGATGAAGGAGACCGCCGACCGGGAACTGCGCCACATGGGCATCGTCCTGGACGATCTCGACCAGCCCATCGGCACCCTCTCCGGCGGCCAGCGCCAGTCCGTGGCCATCGCCCGCGCCGTCCACTTCGGCGCCCGCGTCCTCATCCTCGACGAACCCACCGCCGCCCTCGGAGTCAAACAGTCCGGCGTCGTGCTCAAGTACATCGCCGCCGCCCGCGACCGCGGCCTGGGCGTCATCTTCATCACCCACAACCCCCACCACGCCTACATGGTCGGGGACCACTTCAGCGTCCTGCGCCTGGGCACCCTCGAACTCAGCGCCGCCCGCAGCGAGGTCAGCCTCGAAGAACTCACCAACCACATGGCCGGCGGCGCCGAACTCGCCGCCCTCAAACACGAACTGGCACAGGTCCGCGGCGTCGACGTCGACGAACTCCCCGACGCGAAGGACCTCCGCACACCCACGGCGGCATCTTCCGAAGGGAGCCCCTGACATGTCGAACACCCCCTCCCTGGACCGGATCCGGGTCGGCTCCGCCCCGGACTCCTGGGGCGTCTGGTTCCCCGACGACCCTCAGCAGGTCCCCTGGCGGCGCTTCCTCGACGAGGTGGCCTCCTCGGGATACGAGTGGATCGAACTGGGCCCCTACGGGTACCTCCCGACCGATCCGGCCGTACTCAAGGACGAGACCGCCGAGCGGGGACTCAAGGTCTCGGCCGGCACGGTCTTCACCTCCCTGCACCGCGGTCACTCCGTCTGGGAGTCGACCTGGGACCACGTCAGTGAGGTCGCCGCCCTCACCCAGGCGATGGGCGCACGCCACCTGGTGGTGATCCCCTCCTTCTGGCGCGACGACAAGACCGCCGAGATCATCGAACCGCCGGAGCTCACCGGCGAGCAGTGGGCCCACCTCACCAAGGGCATGGAGCGGCTCGGCCACGAGGTCAAGGAGACGTTCGGCCTCGACATCGTCGTCCACCCGCACGCCGACACCCACATCGACACCGAGGCCCACGTCGAGCGCTTCCTCGACTCGACCGACACCGACCTCGTCAACCTGTGCCTGGACACCGGCCACTACGCCTACTGCGGCGGCGACAGCGTCAAGCTCATCGAGACCTACGGCGAACGCATCGGCTATCTGCACCTCAAGCAGGTCGACCCGGCCATCCTCGCGGAGGTCACCGCGGGCGAGGTGCCGTTCGGACCTGCCGTGCAGCGCGGGGTGATGTGTGAACCGCCCTCCGGCATCCCGGCGCTGGGACCGGTCCTGACGGCCGCGCAGAAGCTCGGCGTCGACCTGTTCGCCATCGTCGAGCAGGACATGTACCCCTGCCCACCGGACAAGCCGCTGCCGATCGCCGAACGCACCCGCGCCTTCCTGCGCACCTGCGGCGCCTGACCCACTCGGCCCGGGCGACCCGGCGCGAGCCACCGGTCTGCCTCATCCGGCCTGCCCATTCGAAAGGACCACCCACCATCATGACCAACCGCGGAACGCTCGGGGTCGCCGTCGTCGGCACCGGCCGCATGGGCGCCGACCACGTACGCCGCATCAGCGAAGTGATCAGCGGGGCACGGGTGACGGCCGTCGTGGACATCGACGCGGAACGGGCCAAGCAGCTCGCCGACGGCATCGACGGCTGCACCGCGTACACCGACCCGGCGACCGCGATGGCCGCGGACGACGTCGACGCTGTCCTCATCGCCTCGCCCGGACCCGCCCACGAGGCGGCGCTCCTGACCGCCTTCGAGCACGACCTGCCGGTGCTGTGCGAGAAGCCGCTCACCCCCGACGCGGCCTCCGCGCTCCGCGTCATGGAGGCCGAGCAGAAACTCGGCCACCGGCGCGTCCAGGTCGGGTTCATGCGGCGGTACGACGCCGAGTACCTGAAGCTCAAGGAGCTGCTGGACGGCGGCCGACTGGGCCGCCCGCTGATGCTGCACAACCGGCACCGCAACGCCGACGTGCTGCCGTACTTCACCGAGCAGATGCTGATCAACGACTCCGTCGTGCACGAGATGGACGTCGCACGCTGGCTGCTCGACCAGGAGATCACCGCGGTCACGGTGATGAAGCCGAGGCCTTCCGGCAACGCCCCCGAGGGTCTGTCGGACCCGCAGTTCGTCGTCTTCGAGACGGACGGGGGTGTGCTGGTCGACGTGGAGATCTACGTCAACTGCCGCTTCGGCTACCAGGTGCAGGCCGAGGCCGTCTGCGAGAACGGCACCGCACGCATCGGCGAGGGCCACGACCTGGTCACCCACTCGGCCGGCGGCTGGGGCGGCACCATCGCCCCGGACTTCGTGGAACGCTTCGAGGACGCCTACGACCGCGAGGTCCAGGCCTGGGTGGACGCCACCCGGCGCGGCGAGGTCACCGGCCCGAGCTCCTGGGACGGGTACGCGGCAGCGGCCGTGTGCGAGGCGGGCGTCCGCGCCCAGGCCGACGGCGGCCGGGTGGCGGTCGAACTGATCGAGCGACCCGCGCTCTATCGCTGATCCCCAGCACTCCGCCCCGCGCGGCAGTGCGCCCGCGGCCCCCGACTCTCCGCGCCGGGGGCCGCAGGGCTGTCCGCATCACACCGAGTGCGGCAAGCTCACCCAGGTGCCGCTCGCGGCGGAGGTCGCCATGGCCTCCAGTGCGGCGGCGCTGTGGACGGCGTCCGTCAACGTGGCCCCGTACGGGGTCTGTTCGGCGATGGAGCGCAGGAAGCGGTGGGCCTCGATGACCTTCAGATCGTCGTAGCTCATGCTGTTCGCCGCGCCCGGCTGGAACGCGCCGTACTCGCCGTGCCCCGGGCCGACGTAGAGGGTGCTGACAGGCTGGTCCTGATACGACGTGCCGCGGCTGACGCCGAGCTCGTTCATGCGGCGGAAGTCCCAGAAGACCGCGCCCCGTGTGCCGTGGACCTCGAAGCCGTAGTTGTTCTGCTCGCCCACCGAGACCCGGCAGGCTTCGAGAACACCGCGCGCACCGGAGGCGAAGCGCAGCAGGCAGGAGACGTAGTCCTCGTTCTCCACCGGCCCCGACTCGCCGCCGGTGGCGAGCGTGTGACCCGCGGTGGCGCCGCTGGGGCGGGCCCGCTCCGGCAGGAAGACCGCGGTGTCGGCGGCGAGCGAGGTGATGTCCCCGAGCAGGAAACGGGCCAGGTCCGCGCCGTGCGCGGCGAGGTCGCCGAGAACTCCGCTGCCACCGCGGGCGCGCTCGTAGCGCCAGGTCAGGGCGCCCTCGGGGTGTGCGGCGTAGTCGCTGAAGAGCCGGATGCGCGCGTGGGTGACGGCTCCGATGTCACCGGAGGCGATCAGTTCCCGGGCCGTCTCCACGGCAGGCGCGTTGCGGTAGTTGAAGCCGACCGTGCCCTGGACACCGGCCTTGGCGACCGCGTCGGCGACCGCGCGGGCGTCGTCGGCGGTGAGACCGACCGGCTTCTCGATCCAGATGTGCTTACCCGCCTCGGCCATCACCACGCCGATCTCGCGGTGCAGGAAGTTCGGGGCCGTGATGCTCACCGCGTGCACCCGGGGGTCGGCGGCGACCTGGCGCCAGTCGCGGGACGTGCCGGAGAAGCCGAACTGCGCCGCGGCCTCCTCGGCGCGCCCCGGCACCTCCTCGGCGACGGTCACCAGCTCCGGGTGCACGGTCAGCTGCGGGAAATGGTGCAGCACGCGGGCGTACGCCTGACTGTGCACACGGCCCATCCAGCCGAAGCCGACGACCGCGACCCCGAGCGGCCGGCGTGCGGCACCACTGGTTTCGCTCTCCATGTTCCACCTCTTTGGACCGGTCCAAACTCTCTCCCTCCACCCTGATCGGAGGATCGGAACGCTGTCAACACCTTTGACAGCATCAAAAGCTCTCTGCGACAGTTCGGGAAACGCGAAATGACGAAATGGAGCGGTCCAAACCATGGCCGAGGTGCACGGGGCGCTCGCATGACGGGCGCGGGCGGGCGCACGCATGCCGACGGCCGTCCGACCATCCGTACGGTCGCCGAGCGCGCCGGCGTGTCCAAGTCACTGGTCTCGCTCGTGCTGCGCGGCTCCGACCAGGTACGGCCCGAGAAGCGCGAGGCCGTGCTGCGGGCCATGGACGAACTCGGCTACCGCCCCAACGCCGCCGCGCGCAGCCTCAGCGAGCAGCGCACCCGCACCGTCGGCGTCCTCCTCCACGACCTGCGAAACCCCTGGTTCGTCGACCTGCTCGACGGCCTGAACTCCCTGCTGCACGACAACGGCCTGCACATGCTGATGGCGGACGCCCGCCTCAACCGCCGTATCGGCCAGGACCTCACCCGCCCCTTCCTCGACCTCCAGGTCGACGGGCTGGTCGCCATCGGCACCCTGCCCGACCCGGCCGCTCTCGGCGCGGCGGCCCAGCGGATGCCGGTGGTGATCGCGGGCACCCGTGAGCCGGTGCTGCCCGGGGTCGACGTGGTCGCGGGCGACGACGAGCACGGCGCGCGCCTGGCCGTCGAGCACCTCATCGGCCTCGGTCACCGGTCCATCGCGCACATCGCGGGCTACGGAGCCGTGGGCGACCTGCGGCGCCGGACCTTCGAAGCGACGATGGGCGCTCACGGACTGGCCGACGGTGCGCTCGTGGAGCCCAGCGACATGACCGAGGAGGGCGGCTACCGCGCCACCGTCCGGCTGTTGAGTGGCCCACGCCGCCCCACCGCGGTCTTCGCGGTCAACGACATCGCCTCCGTCGGCGCGCTCTCCGCCGCCGAGGAGCTCGGCCTGCGGGTCCCGCGTGACCTGTCCGTGGTCGGCTACGACAACACCAGCATCTCGCGGCTGCGGCACCTGTGGCTGACCACCGTCGACAACGCCGGGCACGACGTCGGCCGCCGCGCCGCCCGCTGCCTCCTGGACCGCTTCGCCGACCCAGCACGCCCGGCCGGGGTGCACCTGTCGACGCCGACCCTGGAGGTGCGGGGCACGACGGCGACGCCGGCCGCGGTGTGAGTACCTGCCTCCCGTCGGATGCGCAGGCGTTGACCCGGATACGGTCGCCATGGTGCGCCCCTTCACCGGCGTTGAAGCCACGGTCTCATCCGTGAGCGGTGAGCCAGTCCTCGTCGGACCACACCACGGTCGGTGGAATGCGGCCCGCGTAGCCGGGATCCTCGGCGAACCGCGCGCGGACGCTCGCGTGCACGTGTGCCTCGGGGGGAACCCGGCGGCGCCGGTAGGTGAGCAGCGCCCAGACCCAGCCCATCCGGTGCACTTTGCCGAAGGCGTGCTCGGGTGTGAGGGTCACCTGACGCGCGTACGCCCCGGTCTTCAGCCGTAGCCCCGAGGTGAGGGCGCCGTCGACGATCCACTTCAGGGCGACGGTGGGCAGCCGCGGATCGTCCTCGAAGGTGCCTCCGACGTCGCAGTGGACACCGGCGAACCACACCTGTTCGACCGAGGTCGGGACGGCGTGCCCGGTGTCGCCGGCTGTGACGAGGTACTCCCGGTAGGGGCGGCGCTTCTCGTCGATGGACACGGCATGGCGGACGCTGTGGGCGCCGGGAATCTGACGGGTGTACGGCCACCGCAGGTTCCACCGCAGGACGCCCGCGGCCTTCACCGAGTCCCAGAGCCCCAGGTAGTCGAGGGGGATGCCGATGCGTCCGCCGACCGCGTTGCTGAACGCGCCCGCGAAATGGTGGAGTTGGTCCCAGTCCTGGCGGGTCCAGTCCTTGTTCTTCGCATAGACGGACACCGCGTACGGGACGAGGTTCTCCATGCCCGGCCGCATCAGCCCGACCGCCTTGAGCATGCCCGCGAGCGCACGGGCAGTGTAGGCGCCACGGCTGAAGCCGAAGACGTAGATGCGGTCACCGGGTTCGTAATGGCCCATCAGGTAGGTGTAGGCCTCCGCGAGGTTGGTCCTGAGGCCGGAGCCGAAGGCGAGCCCGAAGAGCTTCGACAGTCGTCGCGCGACCGGTGTCCACGCGCCTGCCGCGGAGAACGTGCCGACCCCGGGGTCGTAGTAGGCGATCTGCTGGGAGGGGTCCGAGAGGTCCAGCATCTCGTACAGCCGGACGACGTTGGTGTTCCCTTTCGCCTTCAACTGATTACCTGTGCCATCTAGACAGATGACGAGGTTCTTGGCCATGTCGGGCCTCGCGTTCACCGGGAAAAGCGCTCGTGGAGCTGCTCTTGGATGTTCTCGGGACGACGCTCGCTGGGTATTTACCAGGACATATCGGTCTTTGATAAATATAATAAGAGAAATGCTGCCCAAGGGCATGCTCCGGCAGGATCGAGTCTCCGGAGGATCCATGGCCGGTTCCGTGATCCATCTCGATGAGCAGGCCGGCCCCGCGTGCTCGCACGCACTGATCATCGGCGTCGGCAAGTACCCCCATCTCGCCGGCGGCGAGTCACCGGTGGCCGATCCCGACGGCATGCGGCAGCTCAGCTCGCCGCCCCTGTCCGCCCGCGCCTTCGCCACCTGGCTGCTCACGGAGTACCACGACCCTCAACGACCGCTCGGCAGCCTCGCGTTGCTGCTGAGCGAGGAGCAGCCCGCACCGTTCGTGAATCCCCGCACCCAGCAGGCCCACGAGGTCGAGAACGCCACCATCGACAACATCCTCGCGGCGATCACCGAGTGGTACGACCGCGCCGACAGCCACGTCGACAACCGCCTCGTCTTCTACTTCTGCGGTCACGGAGTCTCGCAGGGCGAGGACATGGCGCTGCTGGCCGCCGATATCTTCGAGGACCTGCACAACCCCCTCAACGGCGCCCTGGACTTCACGGGCCTGATGAACGGGCTCAAGCGCTGCAAGGCAACCCAGCAGGTGTTCTTCGTCGACGCCTGCCGGTCGAACTCCGATGTGCTGATCGAGCGTTCGGGAGCCCGGTTCGCCGGACGCTCGCCGCTGGGCGCCGGGACCCGCCCGCTGGACCTGCCCCGGCGGTTCCACATTCCGTACTACGCCACCCTGGCAGGAGACCAGTCGCACGCACGGCCCGGGCAGGTGAGCCTGTTCACCGAGGCCCTTCTGAAGAGCTTCGCCGGCGCTGCGAGCGACGACCCCGAGGGCGACTGGCGGGTCAACACCTCGCATCTGCTGGAGGCCATCGACCACTTCATGCACGAGCGGCAGTTCGCCGGAGCGGTCGCGGGCGTTCAGGTCCCCTCGGTCGGCGAGCTCCCCATCTTCGTCCTGCACCTGCTGCCCGGGCCGCCGGTCGTCCCTGTGTACGTCGGCTGCGATCCCGCGCAGGACAACGCCGACGCGGAGTTCGTCTGCCGGGAGGACGGACTCGAACGACTGCGGCGTCAGCCTGACCATGCCGACGGCGCGGATCCCGAGTGCGAGTGGGCCATCGAACTCCGCTTCGGCAACTACGACTTCGAGGCACACCTCGCTGACCAGGACGTACGCATCAAGACCGTCACCGTACGCCCGGTCTTCCGCCGCGTGCAGCTGGTGAAGCCATGACCACCGGCCTGAGCGTGACCGTCGCCCTGAGCTTGGACGAGCCGGACCTCTCCGAGGGCGCGAAGATCGTCGGCAGCATCTACCCGGCCGACGACACCGGAATCGCGCACCGCAACGTCCTCTTCCCCTGCGGGACATCGGCGCCCCCGGCGCGCTACGAGGTCGCTCCCGGCCGCTACACCGTCTCCGCCACCCTGCCCTCCGGCGTCGTCCTCTCCCGGGACGCCGAGGCGCACGAGGGCAGCGACACCCCGGTGACGCTGCGCATGGCACCCTCGCCGTTCGAATCGCACTCCTGGCAGTACCTGATGGGCAACATCGAATCCTATGGGGCCTATCACGACGACTCCACGGTTCCGGTGCCCCGTTCCCAGGGATCGCGATCCGGGGTCCGCGACTGGGACTCGATCGTCGAACCGGGGCACGCGGCCTGGATCGGCGACCCCGAACCGGCCGGCTGGCACTTCGCGCCGATGCTCGACCTGGCAGACGGGCGCGCCGAACGGCAGGTCGTGTTCGAGCTCGCCCGCTCCGAGCCCCACTCCGTCCCCCACCTCGCCCTCGGTGACGAGGCGGCACGGCTGTACCGGTTCGGTGCGCACGGCCCGCTCGACGAGGACGGCAGGGCCACGCTCGCCGGTCCGACGGGCCCGCGGCAGTTCCTGGTCGTCGCACTGGCCGGCAGCGAATACGTCGTCACCCTGCCCGCGCCGTGGGGCAGCGCCCAGATCGAGGTGATGGTCAACGAACGCCAGAGCCCGACCGGCAGCGCCATCTCGGTCAGCGTCCGCGACAGCCTGGTCGGGCCCGCCCTCGGATACATGACCCGGGGCGCCTTCGACGCGGCGGCGACCCTCGTACGGGACGCGGAGAACCTGCTCTACGGCAAGATGGAGAACCCGCTCGCGGCCGTGGCCGGCGCCTACGTCCTGGTCGGCAGCGAGCTGACGGAACAGCCGCAGCGCTGGGACCCCTGGCTCGACCATCTCCGCCGCGAGTTCGACTGGATGAGCGACGGCTCCCTGCTGTGGGCCATGCGCCATCTGCGCCGGGCACACAGCGAAACGGAACGGAGCGCGGCGCGCGACGCGCTCGTCGAGGCCTTCGACCGCGGAGTTCCTGTCTTCACCCTCGGTCTGAGCAGGCTCATCCACGGACTGTCCGAATTCCCCGACGACGCGGAGTGCGCCCGCCGGCTCGACCAGGCACGGCGCCTGTCGTACCGCGTCGACATGCGCGAGCCGTTCGTGATCGTCGCCCTGCGAGGGAGGCAGCAATGATCAGGTTGACCATGATGCCCGGGGAGGACGGCGATTGCCTGCTCCTGGAGTACGGCGACGACACGTTCATTCGCCGGATCCTCATCGACGGCGGTCGCGCGGGCACGTATCCGCGCATCAAACCCACCCTTGCCCGCCTCGACGGACTGATCGACCTCCTCGTCGTCACCCACGTCGACCAGGACCACATCCTCGGCGTCCTCGCCCTGCTCGCGGACGCCGAGCGGACAGTGGAGTTCGGCGAGGTGTGGTTCAACGGATTCGATCACCTCCTGGAGACCGAGGGCTTCGGCGCCCAGGACGGCGAGAAGCTCACCAGTGCGCTCGTCGCGCAGCGGATCGCCTGGAACGACTCGTTCGGCGGGATGAGCGCCGAGGTCGGACGACCGCTCGCGTGGTTCGACGACGGATCCGCCATGGAGGTCCTCTCTCCCGACCGTGCACAGCTGGAGCGGCTGGCCCCCGACTGGGTGAAGGAATGCGCCAAGAACGGCCTGATACCGGGCCGGGATCCGGACGAGATTGCCGCGGTCCCGGATTTCGAGCACTTCGGCGGCGTCAACGTGGAACAGCTGGCCGCGACCCCGTTCGATCCGGACCCCTCGAAGACCAACCTCACCAGCATCGGACTGCTCTTCGAGTTCGACGACAAACGCGTCGTCCTCACCGGCGACGCGGACGACCGCCGACTCGTGGCGTCGATACGACCGCGCGCCGAGGCGGAGGGCGGCCGCCTGCACGTCGACGTCCTCAAGGTCGCCCACCACGGCAGCGATCACAACCTGTCCAAGGAACTGCTCGACCTGATCGACTGCGACCGCTACCTGATCTCGACCAGCGGTGCCCGGCACGCCCACCCCAACGAGATCGCCATGGCCCGCATCCTCAAGCACGGCGGCCCGCAGAAAGAAATAGTTTTCAACTATCGCGACCGTGCGGCCCTCTGGGACGTCGAAGCCCTCAAGGACCGTTTCGGCTACACGGTCACCGCGCCTGCGCAGGACGTGGAGGACGGTTTCGTCAGCTTCGAACTGTGAGCCAGGCGGAGGCGCATCCCCCGAATGGCGCTTCCGGGTGGACAGGCAGACGATGGAATGGAAGAAGTGCGGTCGGCGTCGGCGGCGGCGTTCAGGGTGGACGCGGGGGAGTGGTGACCGAATGTCCGACCGCGCCGGGCAAGGCCAGATTGGAGGCAGCCGTCATGCTTGAGATCAAGGCGGCCGACAAGCCGGATGAACGGCGAGATTTCCCTCGGGGCCACCTCGAAGCCGTCCACCTCACGGGACTCGACTTCGCCGTGGGAACCTTCGAGCCCGGTTGGCGCTGGTCCGAGTCCGTGGGACCGATCGCCGGCACCGAGAGCTGCGAAATCCACCACAACGGCTATGTCGTCCAGGGTCGGATGCACCTGCGTATGGATGACGGAACCGAAGGCGAGGTCGGACCCGGCGACGTCTTCGTGTGCCCGCCCGGGCACGACGCGTGGGTCCTCGGCGACGAGCCGGTCGTCGTGTACGACTTCGCGGGCGGCATGGCGCAGGACTACGCGAAGGCCCCGTAGAGCCGTCCGGCGAATCAGTTCGCAGGGAAGCAACGGCGCCTGACAGATTCCGGGACTGCGGCATGATCCGCCGGCCGGGCCCTTGGGCCCGGC
>NZ_JBEXDZ010000181.1:0-17558 GCF_040606085.1 Streptomyces sp. NPDC005485
CTCGTACTGGACGTACTTGGGGCTTCGGCCGGTGCGGCGAGGGTGCGTGCCGGGCGCCGTGGGTGCTGTGCGGGACTTTCAAAACACCCCCTAGCCGAACGGCTACGGGGACGGTACCGGCTCGCGTCCGAGGAATGCCACGAGCCGATCCACAGCTGACGCCTCATCGCCGACGGGAACGATCTCTCCGAAGGCCATGTTCTTACCCCGGTACTCCGGCGGGAGGGTGGCCTCTGCGCGGGTCAGGGTTTCCGCCGCTTCCTGGTCGGTGAAGGGGATCGGCTGCGCGGTGGCGACCGCCAAGTCCCAGCCGTGGGTCAGGTATTCCATGAGCGTCATGTTGAACACCGCTTCGGCCGGCAGTTTGTTGCTGCCGGTGACGGCGACTTCGCGGTCGAAGCCGTATTTCTCCCACCCGGCAACGAGGCCTGCCGCGGCAGCGCGGAATTCGGCTGCGGGGTCGTCGCCGCACCTGTGGTTGGCCATGTCACCCTCGTGGACCCGGCCGTGGCAGCCGGCCTCGAACACCTGGAGCCACCCGACGATGTGGTTGACCAGGGTTTCGACGTCGTAGTCGTCGCACGGAGTCGGGAGGCCGAGTTGGTCGGCGTCGACGCCCTCGACAAGGTCGCCGGTCTTGGACAGGACACCCGCAAGAAGCTCGACTTTATCCATGGTCGAAGTCTAGAAGCGGCTGTTGATCGCGGTCTTGAAGAAACGCGACACCGCGACTTCCGCATCTCCATTCCGCCCCGATGCTTCAGCAGGGAAAACTCCGCGGGTCCCGGCAGAACAGTCGGCCCGTGCCGGTCATTGGCCACACAGCCGTTGACACATGCCTATATAGGCATACGATGGCGTCATGGCACGAGCGGCGACGACCTCGGACGCGTTCAACGCGATCGCCGAGCCTCAGCGGCGGGAGATCCTGGTGCTGCTGCGGGGTGGCGAGCGGCCCGTGACCGAGCTGGCGCGCGACCTGGGGATGAGCCAGCCGCAGGCGTCCAAGCACCTGCGGGTGCTCCGCGAGGTCGGGCTGGTACGGGTCCGCGGGGTGGGCAAGCAGCGGCTGTACGGCCTTGACGCCCAGGGGCTGCGGCCGGTCCACGAGTGGGTGGGCGGCTTCGAGCGGTTCTGGAACGAGACCTTCGACCGGCTGGACGAGTACGTGCGAGACCTGAATCAGGCAAGGCAGGAGGAACCACCGGATGACGACGACCAGTAGCGGCAGAGAGCCTGACGGCGCGATCGCGGCCCGCGAGGTCGTGATCTCGCGAGCCATCGGCGCCCCACGGGAGCTGGTGTTCGAGGCGTTCACGCAGGTCCGGCACCTGTCGCGGTGGTGGGGACCGGAGGGGTTCACCACCACGACGCGGTCCTTCGAGTTCCGCGTGGGCGGGGCCTGGGACTTCGTGATGCACGGACCGGACGGGACCGACTACCAGGAGTGGATCACCTGGCGGGAGATCGTCCCGCCGGAGCGCATCGCGCTGCTGCACGGCGAGTCCCGCGACGACCCCAACGCCTTCGAGTCGTTCCTGACCTTCGAGCCGGCCGGCGACGAGACCCGCATCGTGATGCGGACGGTGTTCCCCACCAAGGAACTGCGCGACGAGGCGGTGGAGAAGTACCACGCGATCGAGGGCGGCGAGCAGACGCTGCGCAACCTGGCGGCCTACGTCGCCGAAGTCACCCGGAACGAGACCGCACCGAAGGGCGCGGAAGACTGATGGCCGGGAAGGTGTTCTTCAGCGTGACGATGTCGCTGGACGGCTTCATGGCGCCGGAGGCCGTGCCCGTCGAGCTCGTCTTCTCGCCCGAAGGCCGAAACGACCCGAGGGTCCGGCGCTGGATGACGAAGTGGTCGCAGCTGCAGGCGTGGGCGTTCCCGCAGCGATTCTTCCGGGAGAACCTCAAGCTCGGCGAGGGCGGCGAGGAAGGACTCGACAACGACATCGCTCGGGCGACGTACGAACGCACCGGCGCGAGCGTCATGGGCAAGCGGATGTTCGACGCCGGCGAGCCGGCATGGCCGCAGGAGGCGCCGTTCCACACTCCGGTGTTCGTCGTGACCCACACCAGGCGTGACCCGTGGGAGCGGCCGGGCGGCACGACCTTCCGCTTCGTCAACGACGGCATCAACAGCGCCCTCGACCAGGCCCGCAAGGCCGCCGGCGACCTTGACGTCCGCATCGCAGGCGGCGCCGAAACGATCCAGAAGTACCTGGACAGCGGCCTGATCGACGAGTTCTCGATCACCCTCGCGCCCGTACTGCTCGGCACCGGCATCCGCCTGTTCGACCGCGTGGACTCGGACCGCCTCACCCTCGACCAGACCCGCACGGACGCATCATCCCGGGTGACCCACCTGACCTACACCGTCAGGACCTGTGGGTGACGGGCGCCAGCCACAGCCCGAGCAGTGCGTCGATCAGGCCGGTGGCGGCGTCGTGCCAGTTGGCGCGGGGCGTGGGGGTGTTCTCGGCGAGCGCGCGTTCCCGCTCGGCGGACATGTGGACGATCAACTGGCGTGACATGGCACCGCGTTCGGCGTGCACCTCGGCCGGCAGGTCGGGCAGGCATTGGTTCAGGCCCTCGATGATCGGCCGCAGTGAAGCGGCGGCGAGGGACTCCTCGACCATGATCTCCTGGAGTGCGGGGTCCGTCATCACCTGGGCGCAGAAACGCGCGTACCAGGTAGGGCTGCCGAGCTCCGCCAGATGCTCCAGGACCGGACGTACCAGGCAGTCCACCCAGTCCCGTACGTCCGTGGAGTCGCCGATCTCCGCGAGGTGCCGTGCGCGGATCCGCTCGATCTGCACGGCGTGCTTGCGGGCGATCGCGCGGACGAGGTCGGCCTTGGTGCCGAAGTGGTAGCCGACGGCGGTGTTGTTGCCCTGGCCCGCGGCCTCGCTGACCTGGCGGTTCGAGACGGCGTACACCCCGTTCTCGGCGAAGAGCCGCTCCGCGGCCGTCAGGATCAGCTCCCTGGTCGCGTTCGCCTGCTCCGACCGCACCGTCCTGCCCGCCATGCTCACCACCGCACCGGGACTTCGCGCACATCTGCGACGGCCAGTCCCTAGAGCCGCCGCACGTCCTCCACCGCACCGGCGGGTTCCAGCGAACGAAGCCTACGCAACGACGCAGGCGAGGGCGGCGGCCGGGCCACCGTTGACAGGTGCTCGGGACGAGCCGTACAAAGCAGCGCAGAGGGCCTGTCGACAGGACCCCATGTCGACCAGGAACAGGACGCGTGACGGTGCAGCAGCTCCCCCTGTCCGGAATCACGGTGGTCAGTCTCGAACAGGCCGTGGCCGCCCCCTACGCCACCCGGCAGCTCGCCGACCTCGGCGCCCGCGTGATCAAGGTGGAGCGGCCGGGTGACGGCGACTTCGCCCGCCGCTACGACACGACGGTGCACGGCCACTCCAGCTATTTCGTCTGGCTCAACCGGTCCAAGGAGTCCCTCACACTGGACCTCAAGGATTCGCGGGGCCGTGAGATCCTGCACCAACTCCTCGACGGCGCCGATGTGTTCCTGCAGAACCTGGCCCCGGGCGCCACGGAACGGCTCGGCCTGGGCACCGACGCGCTCACCCGCGGCTACCCACGGCTGATCCCGTGCACGATCTCCGGTTACGGCACGTCCGGACCCTGGAGCGACCGCAAGGCGTACGACCTGCTGGTGCAGTGCCAGACGGGCCTGGTGTCGCTGACGGGCACCGCCGAGGAGTCGGTGCGGACCGGGATCTCCGTAGCCGACATCGCCGCGGGCATGTACGCCTACAGCGGTGTCCTCACCGCCCTGTTCACCCGGGCCACCACCGGCGCGGTGCACCCGGTGGAGGTGTCGCTGTTCGAGGCGCTGGCGGAGTGGATGGGCCAGCCCGCCTATTACACCCGGTACGGCGGCCGGCAGCCGGCGCGCCTGGGCACCCAGCACCCCACCATCGCGCCGTACGGCGCCTACACCGCCGCCGACGGCAAGGACGTGCTCTTCTCGATCCAGAACGAGCGCGAGTGGGCTGCGCTGTGCGCGGAGTTCCTTGGCAGGCCGGAGCTGACCGACGACCCGCGCTTCGCCACCGGCTCCGACCGGGTGGCCCACCGCGAGGAACTGAACGTCGTCGTCGCCGAGCGCATCGCCCGCTCCGACGCCGAGGAGGTCATGAAGGACCTGGAGGACATCGGGGTCGCCTGCGCCGGGGTCAACAACGTCGCCGAGTTCCTCGACCACCCTGTCCTGGCGGGTCGCGACCGCTGGCGCGAGGTGGCGGTGCCCGGCGCGACCGTGCAGGCCCTGCTCCCGCCGGCCGACCTGGCGGGCGTGCCCGCGCGCATGGACCCCGTCCCGGCTGTCGGCGAACACACCGACGCCATCCTCGCGGAACTCGGCCGGGACCCCGAGGCCATCGCGGCGCTGCGCGCCGACGCCGTCGTCTGACCGGCCCGGGCAGGAAGCCCCCTAGCGCAGCAGGAAGCCGAACACGTAGCCGAAGGCGTTGGTCGCCCAGTGCAGAGCCATCGGGGCGAGCAGGCTGCGGCTGCGGTGGCGCAGGTAGCAGAACAGGCAGCCGGACGCCGCGGTGAACAGCACGGAGCCGATGTTGGCCACGACCGCGCCGAGGACCGAGTGGCCGAAGAGTGAGCCGAGTGCGGGCTTGTCGTCGGTGAGGTGGAGTGAGGGGAGGATGTGCCAGAGGCCGAACAGCACGGACGAGAACAGTGTCGCCGTGAGGACGGGGCGGATCCTGAGCACCAACCCGTACAGCACGCCGCGGAACGCGATCTCCTCCAGCAGTACGGTGCCGAGCGGGACCGTGACGAGTACCCGCAGGGCGACCTCGGCCCCGCTCAGCGTGCTGGTCCGCTGGTCCTCGAACAGGTCGCGGGTGAACGGCAGTACGGCCGCGCACAGGTAGCCGGCCGCGACGATCCCGATGAGCGCGGCGGCCCAGCGCAGTCCGCTGCCGAGGGTGCCCGGGGCCAGGCCGATGTCGGCCCAGCCGCCACCGGCCCGGAACATGATCCCGATCAGCACCGCGGAGACGACGACCGCGGTGAGCAGGATCCAGGAGCGCGCCCAGCGGTTGTTCGCCAGGTTGGTGAGCACCAGTACGGCGACCACGACCGCGATAGCGACCTTGGTGGGGAGCGGCCGCGCGGTCGTACGGCGCACCGTGGGCACCGTGCCTGCGCTCAGAAGTCGACGGGCTCGCGGATGAGCGGGCACGTCATGCAGTGGCCGCCGCCGCGCCCGCGGCCGAGTTCGGCGCCGACGATGGTGATGACCTCGACCCCGGCCTTTCGCAGCAAGGTGTTGGTCTGGGTGTTGCGGTCGTAGGTGAAGACCACGCCGGGCTCCAGGGCGACCGCGTTGTTTCCGCTGTCCCACTGCTGGCGTTCGGAGGCGTAGACGTCGCCGCCGGTTTCCACCACGCGCAGCTTGGCCAGCCCGAGCGCCTTGGCCACGACGTCGACGAACGGCCGCGCGCCCTCGTCGGTGATCTCGATGCCGGGTGCCCTGTCAGCGGGGCGCAGGGAGAAGGTGTGCACCGCGTCCATGATGGTCGGGTAGAGCGTCACCAGGTCGCGGTCGGCGAAGGTGAAGACGGTGTCGAGGTGCATCGCGGAGCGCAGCTTCGGCATGCCGGCGACGACGACGTGCTCGGCGGCGCCGTTCGCGAACAGTGCCGCGGCGACCTGGGTGATCGCCTGCCGGGAGGTTCGTTCGCTCATGCCCATGAGGACGACGCCGTTGCCGACCGGCATGATGTCGCCGCCCTCGAACGTGGCCTGCCCCCAGTCCTGTTCGGGGTCGCCCCACCAGACGGAGGAGTTCACGAAGTCCGGGTGGAAGGCGTAGACCGCCTTCATCAGCAGGGTCTCGTCGTGACGGGCGGGCCAGTACAGCGGGTTGAGGGTGACGCCGCCGTAGAGCCAGCAGGTCGTGTCGCGCGTGTAGAGCGTGTTGGGCAGGGGCGGCATCAGGTACTCGCGGACGCCGGTGGACTCGCGGGCGAGGGCGAGGTACCCGGAGCGGAACTCCTCCGGAAGGTCGGCGGTGGCCAGACCGCCGATGAGGTACTCGGCGAGCTGCTGCGGCGCGAGGGTCTCCAGGAAGGCCCTGGTGTCGTCGATCAGGCCGGTGCCCACCTGGTTGGCGACGATCTTCCGGTCGAGCAGCCAGGCCCGCGCCTCGGGATTCGCCATGGTCTGCGCGAGCAGGTCGTGCAACTCCACCACGTCGACGCCCTGCCTGCGCAGTTCGCCGACGAAGTCTGCGTGGTCGCGCTGGGCGTTCTCCACCCACATGACGTCGTCGAAGAGAAGGTCGTCGGAGTTGGTGGGGGTGAGTCTGCGGTGGGCGAGGCCCGGTGCGCAGACCAGCACCTTGTGCAGCCGGCCGACCTCCGAGTGGACGCCGAACGGGGACTGGGAGGTGGTGGCGAGGGCCTGGGCTGCCATGTCGTGCCTTTCCGGGAGCTGTTTCGGCCGGGCAGAGGGCGGGTCAGATCTCGATCCAGCCCACCGCCAGCGCGACGACGCCGAGCACTGCCCCGGCGATCGAGACGGCGAGGATGACGAGTTCACGGGGCGAGAAGAGGCGCCTGTTCTGCTCACGGCGGGCCATGACGAACAGAATCGTGGCGGGTGCGTAGACGATGAAGGACACGAGGACGTACTTCAGCCCGGCGGAGTACAGCAGGAAGAGCATGTACACCGTGGCGACCAGCGCGACGACGAGTTCGCGGGTGTGCCCACTGCGGGCCTCGACCGGCGTGCCGCGTTCCGCCGTCGCGATCTTCACGGCGAAGCCTGCGGCGAGGACGAACGGGATCAGGGACAGTGCGCTGGTCAGGTCGAGTGCGAAGTTGAAGGCGTCGTCGGAGAACAGCGTGATGACCAGCACGACCTGGGACAGCAGCGTGGTCATCAGCAGTGCGGGAACGGGGACGTCGGCGGCGGTGGACCGGCGCAGGAAGCGCGGCATGTCGTTGTCCTTGGCTGCCACGAACAGCACCTCGGCGGCCATCAGCGTCCACGCCAGATAGGCGCCCAGCACGGAGACGATGAGCCCGACGCTGACGAAGACCTTGCCCCAGGTGCCGACCGCATGCTCCAGTACGCCCGCCATGGACGGCTGGCGCAGCTCGGCGATCTCACTCATCGGCATCAGGCCGTACGACACGATGGTGACGGACGCGAAGACGGCGAAGACGCTCAGGAAGCCGAGGATGGTGGCGCGTCCGACGTCCTCGCGGCGCTTGGCGTGCCGCGAGTAGACGCTGGCGCCCTCGACGCCGAGGAACACGAAGACCGTGGCGAGCATGGTGCCGCGGACCTGGTTGAACAGGGATCCTGCGTAGTCGGCGCCGCCGAAGTTGTCGGCGAAGACGTCCGCTTTGAAGTAGAAGAGTGCCAGCACGATGAAGACCAGGATCGGGACGACCTTCGCCACCGTCACGATCCTGTTGATGGCCGCGGCCTCCTTGACGCCGCGCCGAATGAGCAGGAAGAACCCCCACAGCCCGACGGAGGAGAGGACCGCCGCCAGGACGGTGTCCCCCTCCCCCAGCGCAGGTGCCACGGCGCCCACGGTCGACATGATCAGCACCCAGTACGTCACGTTGCCGACGCAGGCGCTGGCCCAGTAGCCGAAGGCGGAGAAGAAGCCGAGGTACTCGCCGAAGCCCGCCTTGGCATACGCGTACACACCGGCGTCGAGGTCGGGTCTGCGGATCGCCAGGGTCTGGAAGACCAGGGCGAGCATCAGCATGCCGGTGCCCGCGATCACCCAGGCGATGAGCGCGCCCGCGACTCCGGTCTCCTGGGCGAAGCGACGCGGCAGGGAGAACACACCGGCGCCGACCATGGAGCCGACGACCATCGCGGTGAGCGTCGGCAGGGTCAACTTGGCCGCGACCGACGCAGCGTTGGAGCTCTCAGTGGCCTCGGCCTGGCTCATGTTCCACCTGCTCGGTGCGGTGTGGTGCGGCTGTTGCCGCCTGGTCGCCTCTGGTCGTCGAGATGAACGGTGAACAGTGACACCCTCGGACATTTCATAATGTCTTGCACTTTTTTACGGCCAACTGCCGGAGCTCCTCTCCTTCCCCTCGTGCTCCGACTCCGACAGGTCGGTCTTCTCGATCTTGAAGCCTGTGATGCCGTAGAGGACGCTCAGGGCGTGCCGCTATCGGCGGCGAGACGGGACAGGTTGGTCGGGGCGAGATTGCGCTTGGCGAACTCCAGCCGGAAGATCCGGGACGGCAGCACCAGGGCGATGTACTGGTCGCCGGCGACCACGTTCAGCCCGAACGCGCACGCGAACACCGTCAGGAAGAGGCGGCCCGTGATCGTGGCCGACCGGATGAGCGGATCGACCAGACGCGCGATCAGCCCGAACTCCTCCAGGAGTGCGCCGAACGTGACCGCGCCGATGATCAACCACAGCGTCAGCAGCATGCGGTCGTCTCGGACAGAGGTGGGAGCTTGTCGCCCAGGTAGGCGCCTGAGATGACGGCACCCGCCGTGATGGCGGCGGAGACTCCGACCATGTCCGCGATGCCGACCAGGCCCACCCCGATGGTGCCCGCCGTGGTCCAGGAGCTGCCGATGCTCATCGCGATGGCGCCGCAGATCACGGCCGTGGCCGCGTAGTACCAGCTCGGGGAGAGCACCTGGATGCCGTAGTACACGAGCGTCGGAATCGTGCCGGAGAGGTTCCATACGCCGATCAGGGCACCGACCGCGAGCAGGATGAAGACCGCGCTGGTGATCGAGGACAGCGCGCCCTGCCCCGCACGCTGGACTGCCTGCCAGGTGTGGCCGTTCTTCATCGCCACCAGAGCGGCGGCCATCGCGCAGAGGACCAGGGCGACTTGGATCGGTCCGTCGAGGGCGTCCAGTCCGAACAGTGCGAGGGAGCCCGCCACGAGAACGGCCAGCACGACCATGGGCAGGACGGCGTCGGCGAGTGAGGGCTCACGTGCGGGGCGGTTGCGGCTCTCCGTGCCGTCGCTCTGCGAATCGTCGCTCAAGGCCAACTCCTCGATCGCTGTCGCGTTCAGGCGTCTGCCCGGCCGATCAAGACGACATTAACGACAAAAGCACATCGCGGCGCAGTGGCCGGAGTGGCCGGAGTGGCCCCGCCAGCCGCCGACATGCAGGATGTATTTGGCCAAATGGCATGAATCCGGATATCCGCTTGCTTCTGTACTGAGGAGGACGCCTTGTCGGAACTCATCGTGATCGGCTACGACGACCCGCAGGTCGCCGACAACGCGTACGAGGCCGTTCAGGGACTGCAGAAGGACTTCGTGGTCAACCTCACCGGACTCGCCGTGGTCTCGGTCGACCAGGAGGGCAGGACCCACGTCGACACCCCCAACCGGCTGGTCGGCGTCTCGGCCGCGTCGGGAGCCCTCTGGGGCACCGTCTTCGGCCTGCTCTTCCTCGTCCCCGGCGTCGGCCTGCTCGCGGGCGCCGCCTTCGGCGGTCTGTTCGGCAAACTCGCCAAGTCAGGCGTCGACGACCGCTTCCGGGAGCAGGTCCAGGAACTCCTCAAGCCCGGTTCGGCGGCCGTCGTGGTCATGGCCTCGAAGATCACCGAGGACAAGTTCGCCTCCGCCATGCAGCCGTTCGGCGGCACCGTCCTGAAGACGTCACTGACGGACGAGGACGAGAAGGAACTCTCCGAGCACCTCGCCGGGCAGGCGGACTGAGGCGACGTACGACCTCCTCCGTCCGCCCGAGAGACCCCGCGGCCGCACCCACCGCCCGACAGGAAAAGGAAGGTATGCCATGAGTGTTGTCGGACCTGGGAGGAAGAGACCGCGACGCCGGCACTCGCTCGCGGTCGCGCTTGCCGGGCTCGTCACGGCGGCGCTGGGCACGGCCTCCCTCGTGTCCTGCAGCACGGACAGCGACCGCGACAGCGGTTCGACGTTCAGCCCGACACCGACCGGGCCCGACACCGCGTCGTTCTCCGGCACCTCACCCTCCGCGCTCGCCTCGATCGGCGCGTCCGTCAAGGAGTCCGCCCGGGCGGCGGCATCGGCCGCGGCCTCGTCCGCCTCTGCCGCGGCGTCGGCCTTCGAGGCCTCGGTCTCGGCCGACGTGGAGCGCGCCAACGCGGCCGCGCGCAAGGAACTCGCGGGCGTCGACGGCCGGGGCAACGCGACGTCCGAAGTGGCGCTCACCGGCAAGCCGCGCTCCCAGACGGGCGGTCTGCTCGCTCTAGTCGTGAACATCACCAACAAGACGGACAAGACCGCCTCGTACGCGGTACAGGTCGACTTCCGTGACCCCGACGGAAAGGTCGTCGAGACCCGATACGTCGGCGCACAGGATCTGAAACCCGGCGGGAGGGCTCAGCCGCTCGCCATCAGCCGGAAGCCCGCCCAGCCTCGGCTGACCGCAGAAATCGCCAAGGCACAGCGGTACTGAGCAATGCCACCGCGCACGCCGGCTCGCGTCAAGGACTGGGCGCGCCGTCACGCGGGCCCCGCCCGGGTCGTCCGGCGTGCCCCGTCCTGGGGCGGGACCGCCATGGCGACCGCCTTCTACTGCCTGTCCTTGACCCCGTCGCTGCTGCCGCGCGCCTGGTGGCTGCAAGGGCTCGCCGCCGGTGTCACCGCGGCGGTCGGCTACGCCGTGGGCGCCGTACTGGAGTCGGCGACCAGGGCCCTGGCCCGACGGACCGGCACCGATCCGGGCCCTGGCGCGCGGCGGGCCATGTGGCCCGTGCTGGGAACCCTCGCCGCCCTCGCCGTGGTGGTGGTGACGGCCCGGAGCGCGGGATGGCAGAGAGAGGTGCGGCGAGCGGTGGCGATGGACCCGCACGTGGCGTGGTGGCAGTGGATGTGGGTGCCCTTCGTCGCCGCGGTGATCGCCGCACTCCTGCTGTTGGCGGCCCGCACCGTGCGGCTGGCGACGCGCATCGTCGCCCACGCTCTCGGAGCGCACGTCCCCCGCCCCGTCGCGTACGCCACCGGTACGGCGCTGATCGCCCTCGTCATCGTCGGCGTGGTCCAGGGCTTCCTGCTCTCGACGGCTCTGCGTGTCGTCGAGAGCGCGGCCTCGCTCACCGACCAGGGCACCACGGAGGGCATCGTCCGGCCGGACCTCGCGACGCTGTCGGGCGGCCCGGGTTCGGCCACGCCGTGGGACAGCCTGGGGGCCAAGGGCCGCGACTTCATCGGCAGCGTCACTCCCCGCACCGAACTCGCCCCGTTCGCAGAGGGGCGCACCGTGAAGGATCCGGTACGGGTCTACGTCGGGCTGCGATCGGCCGACACCCTCAAGGAGCGGGCCGCCCTGGCCGTACTTGAACTGGACCGCACCGGCGGCTTCTCCCGCAAGGTCCTCGCCGTCATGGGCACCACCGGCACCGGCTGGGTCAACGACCAGGGCAGCAGACCGCTGGAGTACATGTGGGCCGGCGACAGCGCTCTGGTGGCCATGCAGTACTCATACCTGCCGAGTTGGGTCTCCGTCCTCACCGAGGACGAGGCCGCCGACGCGGGCCGTGCGCTGTTCGACGCCGTGCACGACAAGTGGCAGACCCTCCCGGCCGACTCGCGCCCCCGCCTGGTCGTCTACGGCGAGAGCCTCGGCTCCTACGCCATGGAGACCGCGGTGGGCGGTTCCCTGTCGGCGCTCACGTCCGAAACCGGCGGGGCCCTGTTCATCGGCCCCACCTACAGCAATCCGCTGTGGAAGAAGATCACGGCGGACCGGGAGGCGGGCAGCCCCGAGTGGCGCCCCGTCGTCGACCGAGGCGTCGCCGTACGTTTCGCGCAGGTCCCCGAGGACTACGGCATCCCGAACGCGCCCTGGCGGCAGCCTCGTACGGTCTACCTGCAGAACGGCTCGGACCCGGTGATCTGGTGGTCGCCCGGCCTCGCCTTCCACCAGCCCGACTGGCTGGACCGGCCGCGGGCCCGCGACGTCTCCCCCGCCATGCAGTGGTACCCGCTGGTCACCTTCTGGCAGGTGGCCTGCGACCTCGCCGGCGCGGACAGCGTCCCCGACGGCTACGGGCACCGCTACGGGGCGATGCCCACCAGCGCCTGGGCGCAGATCACCCGGCCGCCCGGCTGGACGGACGCGGACACCGCGCGCCTGGCAGATCACCTCGCCGCGCAGTAGACCGCCGAGGCCGCCCGCCACGATGAAGCCTGGCGAGGCATCGCAACCCGGTACGACAAGACACCGAGCGCTACCTCGCCGGCCTCCATCTTCGCGCCGCGACGATCTGGGTCAACGACCGCCTGCAGACACTCACTTGATCCTTGATCACGACTGGAAGCCTGAGGAAAATCCTGCTTCAGCCGCTTGGCCTGCGTGAGTTCAGTCCCTGACCTGCGTGTCGATGAACCTCGCGTTGGTCCGCTGGGGCGCGCCGCACACGGCCACGGACTTCTGGTACCACTGCTTCCACGGCCCGTAGACGATGGACACATTGCCGTTGATGCCGTCGGTGCAGCGGATCTTGGCCCGCTGCTCTCCCGGGCCGAAGTTGCAGGTCGAACTGATCGAGTAGGTGTTGATCTCATGGAACCCGCAGCCGTGCGGTGCGGCGCTGGCCGGGGTGGCCAAGGCGATGGGCGCGGCCATGGCGATGCCGCCGAGCAGCAGCGGTGTCGAGAGGAGCGAGGTGAGCTTCCTCTTACCGAACGTCTTCCTGTTGAGCACAAGATCCCCTATTGTTCGGGCCGGCTGGTCAGGCCGGCCGCGCGCCGTCGGTTGTGGATCACCGACAGGCTGGTCGGGAAGCACGATACTGATCCGTCGCCGATCATGTCCATGCCTTTAGGAATGCATCGAATCGCGACCAAGGGTTGCTGCGGGCAAGGTCTTTGATGCACATCATCGCGGCGCGAAGGTGGAGGCCGGCGAGGTAGCTCTCGGGCGTTTGGCGGTACCGGGTGGCCTCCGCAAGCGGCGACGGTCACGAGGACTCGCGCACCACCAGGCGGCACGGGACGGTGTGCACGCCCCGGGCCGGTCCGACGTCGATGGCCTCCAGCAGCTTCAGCGCGGCGATGCGGCCGATCTCCGTGAGGTCCATGTCGATCGTGGTCAGGGGTGGGCGGCACGCCAGCGCCATGGTGTCCCAGTTGTCGTAGCCCACGATCGCGATCTCACCGGGGACGTCGCGGCCGCGTTCGCGCAGGGTGTCCGCCACGCCCCGGGCGATCTGGTCGTTGCCGCAGAAGAAAGCATCCGTGTCCGGTGCCGTGCGCAGGACCGCGTCGGCGGCGCGCCGTCCCCATGCCTCGCTCCACTCCCCGAAGTGGACGCGACCGGTGGCCAGTTCACGTGAGGAGCGCTGCAGCGCCTCGACCGCGTGCTGGGCGCGGTCGCGCGCGGCCGCGTGGTGTTCGGGGCCGGTCACGTGGGCGATGCGGGTGCGGCCGATCGACAGCAGGTGCTCGATCGCGAGGTGGGCGCCGCCACGGTCGTCCGAGACCACCGACGTGTCCGCCGGGTCGGTCGACGGCGACAGTGCGTAGACGGTGGGTATCGGCTCGACGCCCTTCAGCGGGGGGCGCGGGTCCGTCCGGCGGCCGGTGACGATGATGCCGTCCACCCGGCGGTCGACCAGGTTCTGCAGGTGGTGCTGCTCGCGGATGGTGTCGCCCCGGGTGTCGCACAGCAGCACGGAGATCTTCCCCGCGCCCAGTGCGTCCTCGGCGCCGAGCAGGACGGGCGTGCTGAAGCGGCCGATGCCGTCCGTCGTCATCAGACCGACCGTCCAGCTCCTGCCGGTGTGCAGGTTCTGCGCCTGCTGGTTGGGCCGGAACCCGAGCCTCTCCACGGCGTCCAGCACCCGCTGCCGGGTCTCGGGCCGCATCCGGCCGCCGCCGTTCAGCGCCTTCGAGGCCGTGCCCACGCTGACACCTGCCAGCGCGGCGACATCCGCGAGCTTGGCCCGGCCGGCGGAAGGAGATCCTGGAGCAACGGTCACGAGCAATCCTTTTCCCCGACGTCATCCTTGACGTCGCTGTCGACGGCAGCGGTCCGCTCATGCTCGCAGGCGCCAACGCCGAGTTCCAGTCCAGGGGCAAAGGAAAAAAATTGCGGGCACGCCTCTTGACCGCACTCCCCCGGTCACCCTCTACTTTCGAGGCAGGAAAACGGTTGCTCAAACAAGCTCCGAATTCGCCCTGCCGCACACCGTTCCGCCTCCACCCTCCCGGAGAACCATGCCCCGCACACGCTCCGCCGTGCCCTCCCCCGACCCCTCGGCCCCGTTCGAGCGGGCCGGTGCCCCAGCGGGCCCGGTCCGCCTCGGTCCGGACGCCCATGCCGCGTTGCGACCCGCCCGTGCCACCGTGAGCACCGGCTTCTGGCACGCCCGCCGTGCGGCCAACGCCCACACCTCCATCCCGCAGGGCCCGGACCTGCTGGAGTCGGCGGGAAACCTGCACAACCTGCGGCTGGCGGCGGGCACGGCCGCGGGAGAGTTCCAGGGCGCGTACCCGTTCGTGGACACGGACGTCTACAAGTGGCTGGAAGCGGCGGCCTGGCAGCTCGCCCAGGAGCCGACCGACGACCTCTCGGCCCACGTCGACCGCATCATCGCCCTCGTCGCCGAGGCCCAGCAGCCCGACGGCTATCTCAACACCTGGTTCCAGCTCGTCAAGGGCGGTGAGCGCTACCAGGACCTGCGCTGGGGCCACGAGCTGTACTGTGCGGGACACCTGATCCAGGCAGCGGTCGCCCATCACCGGGCCACCGGACGCCCCGAACTCCTCGACGTCGCCCGCCGGTTCGCCGACCATGTCGACTCGGTCTTCGGACCCCCGTCCAGCGGCAGACCCATCGACGGCGTGGACGGCCACCCCGAGGTCGAGACCGCGTTGGTCGAGCTGTACCGCGAGACGGGCGAGCGCCGCTACCTGGACCTCGCCGGCTACTTCGTCGACCGCTTCGGCCACGGCCTGCTCGGCGGCGAGGCCTACTGCCAGGACCGGGTGCCGCTGCGCGAGGCGACCGACGTCGAGGGGCACGCCGTACGCCAGCTCTATCTGCTGGCCGCCGCGACAGACCTGGCCACCGAGACGGGGGACGCCGAACTGCGCGCCGCCGCCGAGCGGCTCTGGCGGGCGATGACCAGCACGAAGACCCATCTGACCGGCGGTCTCGGCGCACACCACGACCAGGAGGACTTCGGGGACCCGTTCGAGCTGCCCAACGAGCGTGCCTACTGCGAGACCTGCGCCGCCATCGCCTCCGTCCAGTGGAGCTGGCGCATGGCGCTGCTCACCGGCGAGGCCCGCTACAGCGACCTGATCGAGCGCACCCTCTACAACGGCTTCCTCGCCGGTGTCTCCCTGGACGGCGAGCGCTGGCTCTACGTCAACCCGCTCCAGGTCCGCGACGGTCACACGGACACCGGGGGCGACCAGTCGGCGCGCCGTACCCGTTGGTTCCGGTGCGCCTGCTGCCCGCCGAACGTCATGCGCCTGCTGGCCTCGCTGGAGCACTACCTGTCGTCGAGCGACGGACAGGGCCTGCAGATCCACCAGTACGTCACCGGCCGCTACGCCGCCGACCTGGACGGCACGCCCGTCGCCGTGAGCGCCGAGACCGACTACCCCTGGCACGGCGCGATCTCCCTGACCGTCGAGGAAACCCCCCTCGACCGGCCCTGGACGCTGTCGCTGCGCATCCCGCAGTGGTGCCGCGAGTACCGGGTGCGGTGCGGGACCGAGGTGTACGACCACACCGATGCCCCCGTCACGGACGGCTGGCTGCGCCTGGAGCGCAGCTGGGCGCCGGGCGACCGGGTCGTCCTGGAACTCGGCCTCGAACCGCGCCTCACCGTGGCCGACCCGCGGGTGGACGCCGTACGGGGCTGTGTGGCCGTGGAACGCGGCCCGCTCGTGTACTGCCTGGAGGAGGTCGACCAACCCACCGGCGGCCTCGACGACATCGTCCTCGACATCACGCGCCCGCTCGCCGTCAAGCACCGCCCGGACCTGCTCGGCGGTGTCACCACGGTCGTTGCCGCCGGTCACCGCCGACGGCTCCCGGACGGCGACTGGTGGCCCTACCGGCCCACCTCGCCGGACGACGACGCGCCGCAGCACGGCGAACCCGTCGAGCTGACCGCGATCCCCTACTACGCCTGGGCGAACCGGCAGGACGGCAGCATGCGCGTCTGGCTGCCCACCTCCTGACCTGGCTTCCCCTCCCACCCGCGCCCCTGAGCACTCATGACAATGAGGTCACCGCAATGAGACACACCCGCCGCACCCTCCTGACCGCCGTGGTCGCCGTAGGCACCCTCGCCTCCGTCACCGCCTGCGGCGGAGGTTCCGACTCGTCCGCCTCGTCCGGCAAGTCGGCCACGTACGCCTTCTGGGACCCGTACCCGCAGTTCGACGCCTCCTCCGACTGGGGCAAGCGCGTCACCCAGTGCGGCACCGAGGCGGGCGTCAAGATCAAGCGCACCGGGTACGACACCACGGACCTGGGCAACAAGGCGCTGCTGGCCGCGCAGCAGGGCAACGCCCCCGACGTGATGCTGGTGGACAACCCGGTCGTCTCCACGCTGGTGGAGGCGGGGATCCTCAACAAGACGAGCGACCTCGGCCTGGACACGGCCTCGTTCCAGAAGAACATCATCGGCGCGGGCACCCTGGACGGCGCCGCCTACGGCATACCGATCGGCGCCAACACGCTCGCCCTCTACTACAACAAGCAGATCCTGTCCGCCGCGAAGGTCGACCCCGCCTCGATCAAGGACTGGGCGTCCCTGACGGCCGCGCTGCAGAAGGTCAAGGCCGCCGGGAAGAAGGGCATCACGTTCTCCGCCATCAACACGGAGGAGGGCAGCTTCCAGTTCCTGCCCTGGTTCTGGGGCGCGGGCGGCGACCTCACCAAGCTCGACTCGGCGCAGGGTGTGGCCGCGCTGTCGCTGTGGAAGGGCTGGGTCGACGACGGCTACGCGCCCAAGGACGTCCTGCAGAACACCCAGACCACCAGCTGGCAGGAGTTCGCCACCGGGGAGTACGCCTTCGGCGAGAACGGCACCTGGCAGCTCGGCAACGCCGACAAGGCGAAGTTCGGGTACGGCGTCGTCAACATCCCGGCGCAGAAGGGCGGTTCGGCTCCGGTGCCGACCGGCGGGGAGTTCGTGACGGTGCCGGTGCAGAAGGACACCGCGCGCTACGACGTCAGCAAGAAGATCGTCACCTGTCTGACGAGTGCCAAGAACCTGCTGCCCACCGACACCACGCTCACGTATGTCGCGCCGGTCGCTGCGGTGCAGGCCGAACAGGTCAAGGCGAACCCGAAGCTGAAGCCGTGGGTGGCGGCGGTGGCCGCGGCGCGCGGGCGCACCAGCGGCGGACTGGGCACCAAGTACCCCACGATCTCGCAGCCGTTGTGGACGGCCGTGCAGTCGTCGCTGTCCGGAGGCAAGAGCCCCAAGGACGCCCTCTCCACCGCGCAGTCGGCGGCCGGCAAGGGCTGAGTCCGCGCGGCGCCGCGGGCCCCCGGGCCGCGGCCCCCCCGCCCGCCCACCCGAAACAGGCGGTCGG
>NZ_JBEXDZ010000182.1:0-17398 GCF_040606085.1 Streptomyces sp. NPDC005485
GACGGCGGCGGCCGGAGGCTACGCGGCCCCGGCCGCCGCCTGGTCCCCGGCCCGCCGCAGCTCCCGCATCCGCAGCGCGTGCTCGTTCGTGCGGACGTCGTAGGTCATCAGCTTCGGCAGGCAGAGCGCGAGGAGCCCCACCGCGCCCACGCAGAGCGCGCCGCCCGCCCAGATCGAGGTGCGCACGTTCGTCCATGCCGCCATGCCGCCGGCCCGCACCTGACCGAGCTGGGGCCCCACCGAGTACGACAGCAGCTCGATCCCGGCCAGCCGGCCGCGCAGCTCGTCGGGGATCGTCTGGTTCCACATCGCGCTGCGGAAGATCCCGCTGACCATGTCGAAGCCGCCGCCGACCACGAGGAAGAGCAGCACCAGCCATACGTCGTCCACGACCCCCGCGGCCACCATGGCGAGCCCCCACAGCCCCGCCGCGAGAGCCACCACCCGCCCGTGCCGCTGGACGCGCGAGGTCCACCCGCTGGTCAGCGTCACCAGCAGCGCCCCGGCCGGCAACGCCGCGTACATCAGTCCGAGTGACCACTCGGCATCCAACTCGTCGGCGAGGAAAGGCAGTACGGCGAGCGGCATCGCGAAGAACATCGCCGCGAGGTCGATCGCGTACGTCCCGAGAAGCTCCTTGCGGCTCCACGCGTACCGGGCGCCCTCCGCTATGGACCGCAGCGACGGCTTCGCGGCCTCGTGCGAGGCGGGTGCCGCGGCGAGCCCGACGATCAGTACGACCGACACCGCGAAGGTGGCCAGATCGGCGGCGTAGGCCCAGCCGAGTCCGGCGTACGCCACGACGACGCCCGCCAGCGCCGGACCGGTGACCCCGCCGACGGTCCACCGCAGGGAGTTGAGGGAGGCCGCGGCCGGCAGGTGCTCGTGCGCCACGATCCGCGGGACGAGCGAGTCCAGCGCGGGCCGCTGGATCGACTCGAGCGCGGACGCCAGCGCGGCCACCCCGTACAACGGCCACACCGACGGGTGCGGCAGCAGCGTGTTGACCAGGAGCACGGCGCTCAGTACACCCTGCCCGGCCTCGGTGAGAAGGATCAGCTTCCGCTTGTCCAGGGCATCGGCGAGCGCCCCGCCGTACAACCCGAACACGATCAGCGGCACCAGCTCCACGGCCCCGATCGCGCCCACGGCCGCCACCGACCCGGTCAGCTCCTTCATCTGCACCGGCAGCGCGACGAACGTGAGGAAACTGCCGAAGCCGGTGATCAGCCCCGCCACCCACAGCCGCCGGAAATCGGCGGACGCCCGCCACGGCGCGAGATCGGGCAGCAGACCGCGCAGCCGGGCGGCGGGAGCAGGAGAGGGCGCGTCGTCACTCACGAGGGGCCATGCTCAGCGGCAACGCCCCCCGAGAGCAACCGCTTTAATCGCGAGCCGGGCCGAGCCGCCCCCGCGACAGGGAAGCCGCTACCACCGAGCCGGCGGCGGCCCCGTCAGCCGGTCCGCCAGCCGCGCCATCCGGTCGCGAAACCGCAGGCGGCCCCGCCCCTCCGGCACGGAGTTCTCCCCGGCGCCCGCACTCACCAGATGCTGCACCGTGTCGAGGTCCAGATCGGTCCCCGCGGGCACCGCCAGCGCCTCGTGCGCCATGGCGTCCAGCTCACGGTCCCCGGAGTCGAGCGCGAGCACCGTCGCCCCGGCCCGCCGGGCGTCGTGCACCCGCTCCAGCAGCGCGGCACCAGGTGCCCCGGGCGAGACGACCAGCAGCGTCTCCCCCCGCCGCGCGGCCTCGATCCGGCCGAGGCCCACGGCCAGGTGCGCGGGGTCGGAGTCCCGCGCCCCGTGCCGCACCAGCGTCGGCGTCAGCTCCGGCGTACCGGACCAGGCCGCCTCGTCCACCAGGTGCGCGGCCAGGTGCCACGGCTCGTACTCCGGCGTGCCCACGAGCAGCAGCCCGCCGCCGTACGACACCACGGACCCGCGCAGCGCGCCCGCGAACCGTCGGGTGGCCCCCAACCACTCGGTCCCGGCGAGCACTTCACGCAGCAGCGCGACCCGTACGGCGTCCATGCGCACGCATCCTGCCGCAACCGGCCACTCGTGACCCGGAGTTCACCACGAATTCGCCCAAGTGGGGCAGGAGCCGGTCCATGGCAGAGGCAAACACGGCAACCATCCCCTTCCGCGCGGGCCGTGAGGGCTACGCGAGCTTCCGGATCCCCGCTGTCGTCGTCACGCACACCGGCGCCCTGCTCGCGTTCTGCGAGGGCAGGGTCGACTCGGCCCGCGACTACGGGAACATCGACATCGTCCTGAAGCGGTCCACGGACGGCGGCCGCACCTGGGGCCCGCTCCAGGCCGCCGCCAGGAACGGCGACAACCTCGCCGGCAACCCCGCCCCCGTCGTCCTCGACACCGGCCGCGTCCTGCTGGTGCACGTCCGCTCCGCCGCCACCGCCTCCGAGGACCTCCTGCTGCGCGGCAAGGTGAAGGACGCCGACGGGCGCCGAGTCTGGGTGCAGCACAGCGACGACGACGGCGTCACCTGGTCGAACCCCAAGGAGATCACCAAGCAGGTGAAGAAGCCGGGCTGGCGCTGGTACGCGACCACCCCCGGCCACGCCCTCCAGCTCACCACCGGCCGCGTCGTCGTCCCCGGAAACCACACGATCCCGCCCACCGGCACCGACAACGGCACCGAGCCGCAGTACAACAGCGGCCACTGCCTGCTCAGCGACGACCGCGGCGAGACCTGGTCCCTCGGCTACCTCGACGAGAACACCAACGGATACGTCAACGTCAACGAGACCACGGCCGCCCAACTCCCCGACGGCCGCGTCTACTTCAACACCCGCACCGACTCGCCCTCGCCCGGCACCCGCGCCGACGCGTACTCGACGGACGGCGGCCGCACCCTCGTCAAGCCCTTCCGCCCCCAAGCAGGCCTTGCCGGTCCCGTCGTCCAGGGCAGCGTCCTCCAACTCCGCGACCCCGACCTGCTCCTCTACTCCGGCCCCGCCGACCCCGCCACCCGCGCCCTGATGACCGTCCGCGCCTCCACCGACTCCGGCATCACCTGGCGCACCGCGCACACGGTCGACGGACTGCCCGCCGCGTACTCCGACCTCGTCCGCGTCGACGCCACGACCGTCGGTCTCCTGCATGAGAGCGGCGACTTCGGCGCGTACGAGACGATCGCCTTCCGCCGCATCCCCGTGACCGCCCTCACCTGACCGCCACCGGCCGCATCCACGCACGTAAGGTCGGCCCATGACCTCTACCGACAGTGCACAGCAGCCCGCCGCAGACGCCCCCGCGAAGGCTCCGGCCAAGGACCCGTGGGACCTTCCGGACGTGTCCGGTCTCGTCGTCGGTGTGCTCGGCGGCACCGGCCCGCAGGGCAAGGGCCTCGCCTACCGGCTCGCCAAGGCCGGCCAGAAGGTGATCATCGGCTCCCGCGCCGCGGACCGCGCGCAGGCCGCCGCCGACGAGCTCGGACACGGTGTCGAGGGCGCCGACAACGCCGAGACCGCCCGGCGCAGCGACATCGTGATCGTCGCCGTACCGTGGGACGGACACGGCAAGACGCTGGAGTCGCTGCGCGAGGAGCTGGCCGGAAAGCTCGTCGTCGACTGCGTCAACCCGCTCGGCTTCGACAAGAAGGGCGCCTACGCGCTCAAGCCCGAGGAGGGCAGCGCCGCCGAACAGGCCGCCGCCCTGCTGCCCGACTCGCGGGTGGCCGCCGCCTTCCACCACCTCTCCGCCGTCCTCCTCCAGGACCCGGAGATCGCGGAGATCGACACGGATGTCATGGTCCTCGGCGAGGAGCGGGCCGACGTGGAGCTCGTGCAGGCGCTGGCCGGCCGCATCCCCGGTATGCGCGGCGTGTTCGCCGGACGGCTGCGCAATGCCCACCAGGTCGAGTCGCTCGTCGCGAACCTGATCTCCGTCAACCGCCGCTACAAGGCGCACGCGGGCCTGCGCGTCACGGACGTCTGAGCGCATGGGGGACACTGGATGCCACCAGCAGTGTCCCCCGACAGGAGAACCCCTTCCATGCCCCGTCTCGCCCTCTATGCCCTCGTGGTCTGCGCGCTGTCCGTGGCCGCGGCCGTCGTCTCCTTCGCGCAGGGCAGCTTGCTGGGGATCGTCTGGGTGCTGCTGGCGGGGCTGTCGTCCAACATGTGCTGGTACTACGCGCGGCGCGGCAAGGCGCGGGGCTGAGCGGGCTCCGTCAGGGGCTGACCTGGCAGAACTCGTTCGTGCCCTGCCAGAAGCGGTACATCTCCTGGCCGCAGTACGACTCGTAGTCCGTGATCCCGAGGCTGCTCAGGATCGAGTCGATCACGTCGAAGAACTCGCGGTTCACCGACGGGACCCACAGCAGCGCGAACACGAACAGCAGACCGAACGGGGCGAACGGCTCCACCTGGCGCTTCACGTTGTACGACAGCCAGGGCTCGATCACGCCGTACCCGTCCAGCCCCGGCACCGGCAGGAAGTTCAGGATCGCGGCCGTGACCTGGAGCAGGGCGAGGAAGGCCAGCGCGAAGCGGAAGTCGCGCGGCACCCCGTCCAGCGCGTCCAGCCAGAACGGCGCCGTGCACGCCACCGCGAACAGCACGTTCGTCAGCGGGCCCGCCGCCGAGATCAGGCTGTGCTTCCAGCGGCCCTGGATACGGCCCCGCTCGATGAACACCGCGCCGCCCGGCAGACCGATCCCGCCCATGATCACGAAGATCACCGGCAGCACGATGCTGAGCAGGGCGTGCGTGTACTTGAGCGGGTTGAGCGTCAGATAGCCCTTCGCGCCGATCGAGATGTCACCGCTGTGCAGTGCCGTACGAGCGTGCGCGTACTCGTGCAGACACAGCGAGACGATCCACGCGGCCGTGACGAACAGGAACACCGCCACGCCCGGCTGCTCGGCGAACCCCGTCCAGGTCGCCCAGCCCGTCACCGCCGTGACGGCAACGATCCCGACGAAGACGGGGCTGATCCTCCGGTCGCTGCGGCGGGATGCGGCGGTGGTCATGAAGAGGGCTCCTGGTGTGGGCTGCGAGTGTGCGGGTCGACCGTACCGGTGGTGTGGGGGGAACGTCCTACGGAGGGCGGGAGGTTCCTGGCAGCCGATATTCACGCACGTCCGAAACCCCGGAGCGGCGCCGGGTCCTCCCCGTAGACAATGGACCCGTGCGCTACCGCATCCTCGGCACCACCCAAGCACTCCGCCCCGACGGCACGGCCGTCCCGCTCGGCGGGGCGCGGCTGCGCGCCCTGCTGACCGTGCTCGCTCTGCGGCCAGGGCGCCTGGTGCCCGCGGCCGTCCTGGTCGACGAGGTGTGGCGCGGCGAGCCGCCCGCCGACGCGACCGGCGCGCTGCAGGCCCTGGTGGGGCGGCTGCGCAGGGCGCTCGGGCCGGACGCGATCGGTTCCGTGGACGGCGGCTACAGGCTCGCCGCGTCCGCCGACGACATCGACCTGCACCGCTTCGAGCGGCTCTCGGGGGAGGGCGCCCGCGCGCTCGCCGACGGCGACCCCGCCAAGGCGGCCGTGGTCCTCGACGACGCCCTCGCCCTGTGGCACGGGCCGCCCCTCGCCGACCTGCCCGACCGCACCGCCGAGTCGGCCCGCTGGGAGACCCGCCGTCTCGACGCGCGCCGCGCCCGCCTCACCGCGGCCCTCGCCCTCGGCCGCGCCGAGCAGGCCCTGCCCGAACTCACCGCCCTCTGCGACGGCCACGCCCTCGACGAACCCCTCCAGGCCCTGCGCATGCGCGCGTTGCGCGACTTGGGCCGCCCGGCGGAGGCACTGGCCGCCTACGAGGACGTACGCCGCCTGCTGGCGGACCGCCTGGGATCCGATCCGGGCCCCGAACTGCGGGCGCTGCACGGGGAGTTGCTGAGCCCGGACACCGGGTCGGACGCACCGCCGTCCGCGTACCCCGAGGTGGACGGACAGCAACCGTACGAGGCCTCGAGCGCCGACGGACGCTTCGCCGCCGACGCGAACGAAGCGGCCACCGGCTCCGCCGCCCTCTCCCGGACCCGCACCGGCTCCCCGACTCCGCCCACGCCCACGCCCCCCGGCAACCTCCGCGCACGCCTGACCTCCTTCGTCGGCCGGGACGCCGACATCGAGGCCATCCGGGGCGATCTCGCGGCGGCGCGGCTCGTGACGTTGCTCGGGCCCGGCGGGGCCGGGAAGACACGGTTGTCGCAGGAGGCGGCGGAGGCCGTGGCGTACGCGGCGCGGGACGGGGTGTGGCTGGCCGAGCTCGCGCCGGTCGACGATCCGAAGGCCGTGCCCGAGACCGTGCTCACCGCCGTCGGGGCGCGCGAGACGGTGCTGCGCGGCGCCGGCGCGGAGGAGATGCGCGCCGTCGCCGACCGGCACGACGACCCCCTCGTGCGGCTCGCCGAGCACTGCGCCAGGCGCCGCATGCTGCTGATCCTCGACAACTGCGAGCATGTCGTGGACGCCGCCGCGCACCTCGTCGAGGCGCTGCTGGAGCGCTGCCCGGAGCTGACGGTGCTGGCGACGAGCCGCGAACCCCTCGGCGTACCGGGGGAGGTGCTGCGACCGGTGGAACCGCTGCCCGAACCGTTCGCGCTGCGGCTGCTCGCCGACCGGGGCGCCGCCGCCCGGCCCGGCTTCCGGATCGACACCGACGACGAGACCGCGGCGGCGGCCGCCGAGATCTGCCGCCGCCTCGACGGACTGCCGCTCGCCATCGAGCTGGCCGCCGCCCGGCTCAGGATGTTGACGCTTCGTCAGATCGCCGACCGGCTCGACGACCGGTTCCGGCTGCTGACATCGGGCAGCCGTACGGTCCTGCCGCGCCAGCAGACCCTGCGGGCCGTCGTCGACTGGTCCTGGGACCTGCTCGATCAGGACGAACGCGGCACGCTGGGACGGCTGTCCGTGTTCGCGGGCGGCTGCGACCTCGCCGCCGCCGAAGCCGTCTGCGGACCCGCCGCGCTGGAGGCGCTCGGCTCCCTCGTCGACAAGTCCCTTGTCGTCGCGGCCCCTTCGGGCGACGGAGCGATGCGCTACCGCCTCCTGGAGACCGTCGCCGAGTACGCGGGCGAACGGCTCGACGAGTCGGGGCAGCGGGCGGCCGCCGAACGCGCCCACCTCACGTACTACCGCGAACTCGCCCGCACCACCGACCCCTTGCTGCGCGGCCCCGACCAGCGCGCGGCCGTGGAACGGCTGGAACTGGAGTCGGAGAACGTACGCGCCGCCCTCCAGCGCGCGGTCGCCGCGCGCGACGAGCAGGAGGCGCTCTGCCTCGTCCTCTCACTGGCCTGGTACTGGCAGATCCGCGATCTGCGCATCGCCGCCCGCCACTGGTCCCAGGAGGTCATGGCCCTCTTCCCCGACCCCTTCGCCGAGCCCGTACGGCAGGCCGCCCCGCTCTACGAGACCTGCACCGACTCCCCGCCGCCGATGCGCCCCGAGGTCCTCGACGAGGCCCGGCGCGGCGTGCACCTCGTCCATCTCGCCTGCATGGACATGGATCTGGACGCCTGGCAGGGCCCGCAGGGCCAGGCGAAGCTGCGCGTCATCAGCGAGACCTACAGCCCGGGTCTCCCGCAGACCTGCCGCAGCCCCGGCAACCTCTGGTTCTACGCCGTGATGCTGACCGGAGACATGGAACGGATGCGCGCCGTCATCGACGAGAACGTCCGCACCTGCCGAGAACTCGGCTACCAGTGGGAGTTGGCCCTCTGTCTCCAGACCCGCGCCAACATGCTGGCCAACCGGGCCTCCTGGGCGGGCGACGCGGCCCGCGACGCCGACGAGGCGCTGGAGGTGTTCACCCGCCTCCAGGACGCCTGGGGCTGCGCCGAGGCCCTCTCCGCGCGCGGCGAGGCCCATGAGCGCCGGGGCGAGTACCCGCTCGCCGCCGCGGACTACGCGGAGGCGATCACGTACGCCGAACGGCTCGGCGCCCGCGCCCAGATGGCGGTGCTCAGCGCCCGGCTCGGCGGCGTGCTCATCGAGTCGGGGGAAGCCGAACGCGGCGAGCGGATGCTGCGCGAGGTCCTGGAGCGTGGCGACGGAACCGTCAACGAGGCGATGCCCGCCTCCCGTCTGTTCCTCGCGATGTGGCTCGGCCGCACCGGCCGGCTCGACGAGGCGCGCGAGCAGATGCGGCTGCTGCGCGAGAACTTCGAGGCCGTCACCTTCATCGTGTTCGACGGGTTCGTGCTGGGCGTGGAGGCCTGGCTGGACGCGATGGCCGGGCAGTACGGGCCCGCCCTGGACAAGGCGCGGCAGGCGATGTCGCGGGCCACCGACTCCCTGTCGCAGGTGATCGCCCCGCAGTTGGTCGCCGCACACCTGACCACCGCCGCCATCGCCCTCACCGGGCTGGACGGCGGCCACCGTGTCCGGGACGCGGCCGTGCTGCTCGGCGCCGCCGACCACCTGCTGCCGCCGGGCCACTTCGTGGGTCCGATGGAGGACGAGGTGCGCGCCCGCGCGGAGGCGGGCGTGCGGGCACTGCTGGACGACGCGGCGTATCGGGCGGCGTACGCCGAGGGCGGCGGGCTCTCCGCTGAGGAGGCCGCCGCCCTCATCTGACGCGGACCGGGGGGCTGTTGCGTGGTGACCGTCAGGTCTTGGTGGTGAACTTGCGGATGGCGATCGGTGCCATGACCGCGGTGAGGACGGCCGCCCAGATCAGCGTCACCAGCACGTCATGGGCGATCGGCTGGCCGCCGTTCATCAGGCCGCGGGCGGCGTCCGCCAGCGACGAGAGCGGGTTGTAGTCGGTGAATGCCTGGAGCCAGCCGGGCATGGTGTCGGTCGGGGCGAAGATGGACGAACCGAACTGCAGAGGGAACAGCACGAGGAACCCCATTGCCTGGATGGACTGGGCGTTCTTCATCACCACGCCCATGGTCAGGAAGATCCACATGATGCCGAAGCCGAAGACGACCGCGAGTCCGACGGCGGCGAACAGCCCGGCCACGCTCGACACGGAAAGGCCGAGGATGAAGCCCACCGTGAGCAGCACGGCCGTGGCGACGAGCATGCGGCACAGCTCCACCGTGATCTTGGCGATCAGGACCGAGGAACGGGCGATCGGCAGGGACCGGAAGCGGTCCATCACGCCCGTCTGGAAGTCCTGGCTGAAGCCGGTGCCGACTCCCATGGCGATGTTCATGCCCATCATCGCCATCAGGCCGGGGACCACGTAGTTGACGTACTCCTCCTGGTTGCCCTTGCCCGCGATCGAGCCGCCGAAGACGAAGACGAACAGCAGGCAGAAGACGATCGGCATCAGGATCGCGTCGAACATCGACTCCGGGTCCTGGCGGATCCACAGCAGGTTGCGGCGGACCAGGGCGCCGATGTGGCGCAGGTTGCCGCGGAGCCCGATCCGGCCGTCGTGCTGGTCGCCAGACAACTGCGGGCCGGGCTGGGGCTGTTGGGGCTTGGTGAGGGTGGCGGTGCTCATACGGCGACCTCCGCGAGTTCGGGGGACGCGTCCTGCGGGGCACCGGCCTTGTGGCCGGTGAGGGACAGGAACACCTCGTCCAGGCTGGGCAGTTCGGTGGTGATGCCGGCGAGCGTGATGCCGCGGGCGGTGAGTGCGCCGACCACCGCGGTCAGTTGCTCGTCGCTGAGGATCTGGACGACGACGGAGCCGGTCTCGACCTCCACGGTCGCGTTGCCGGGGCCGGTGAGGCCGAAGTCGTCGAGCGCAGCCGCCGTCGGGCGCAGCTGCAACGGGTCCGCGGGGCGGATGCGCAGGGTGCGTCCGCCGACCCGCGCCTTGAGCTCGTCGACACGGCCGTTGGCGATGACCTTGCCGTGGTCGATGACCGTCAGCTCGTTGGCGAGCTGCTCGGCCTCCTCCATGTACTGGGTGGTGAGCAGCACGGTGGCGCCGTCGGCGACCATGCGCTTGACCTCCTGCCACACCTCGTTGCGGGTGCGCGGGTCCAGGCCGGTCGTCGGCTCGTCCAGGTACAGGACGGCCGGGTTGCCGATCATGGACGCGGCGAGGTCGAGACGGCGGCGCATACCGCCGGAGTACGTGGATGCCGGGCGCCTGGCCGCATCGGTGAGCGAGAAGCGCTCCAGCAGCTCGTCGGCGCGGCGGCGGGCGTCCTTGCGGGGCAGGTCGAGGAGGCGCCCGATCAGGTAGAGGTTCTCCCAGCCGGGGAGCTTCTCGTCGACCGAGGCGTACTGACCGGTGAGCCCTATGACGCGGCGCAGCTGGCGGGGCTGCTTCAGCACGTCGTACCCGGCGACCGTCGCATGGCCGGAGTCGGGGGTGATCAGGGTGGACAGGATGCGTACGAGGGTGGTCTTGCCGGCGCCGTTGGGACCGAGCACACCGAGGACGGTGCCCTCATGGACGTCCAGGTCGACGCCGTCCAGCGCCTTGGTCTCGCCGTAGTGCTTGACCAGCCCCCGAACGGTGACGGCGCTCTTCGCGCCGCTACTGGGGTTCTTGTCGATTCGCGTCATGCCGATGACGGTCCCAGGCCCCACCGACAAACCACCGACAGTTCACCGACAGCACTCCTGGCCTGCTGACAGATCACCGACAGCCGTCGGCAGGGGGCCAGGCTCATGAAATACGCACACACCGCAACCAGCCATTGAGCAACCCCGACGGCGAGCAATTGGGTCCGCGAGAGCGGCGCCGGTTCAGGCGCAAAAAAGGGACAGCCCGCCGATGGGGGAAGTTCGGCGGGCTGTCCTGGTGCCACAGTGGTCTTCAGCGGCCTTCAGCGGCCGTCTTCGGTGTTCCTCAGTGGACGGAGTGCTCCTCCTGGGGGAACGTTCCGCCGACGACGTCCTCGGCGAAGGCGCGCGCCGCGTCGCCCATGACCGACCGCAGGTTGGCGTACTGCTTCACGAACTTCGGCATCCTGCCGCCGGTCAGCCCGAGCATGTCGGTCCAGACGAGGACCTGCGCGTCCGTCTCCGGACCCGCGCCGATGCCGACCGTGGGGATGTGCAGGGTGCGGGTGACCTCGGCGGCGAGCTCCGCCGGGACGAGCTCCAGGACGACGGCGAAGGCGCCCGCGTCCTGGACGGCCTTGGCATCGCGCAGCAGCTGCTGGGCGGCTTCCTCGCCGCGGCCCTGGACGCGGTAGCCCATGGAGTTCACGGACTGCGGGGTCAGGCCGATGTGCGCCATGACCGGGATGCCGGACTCGACCAGCAGCTCGATCTGGCGGTGCGAGCGCTCGCCGCCCTCCAGCTTCACCGCGCCCACCCCGGCCTCCTTGACCAGGCGGGTGGCCGAGCGCAGCGCCTGCACCGGGCCTTCCTGGTAGGAGCCGAAGGGCAGGTCGCCCACGATGAGGGCGCGCGAGGTGCCGCGTACGACCGCGGCCGAGAGCATGGTCATCTCGTCGAGGGTGACGGGCACGGTGGTCTCGTATCCGAGGTGGCAGTTGCCCGCCGAGTCGCCGACCAGCATGACCGGGATGCCGGCCTCGTCGAAGACGGACGCGGTCATCGCGTCGTACGCGGTGAGCATGGGCCACTTCTCGCCGCGCTCCTTGGCGGCGGTGATGTCGCGGACCGTGATACGCCGAGTGCTCTTGCCTCCGTACAGCGCTTTGCTGCTGTCGGTGGTCTTGAGGACACCCTCCGCAGGCTGCTTCGTGGCAGCCGAAAGCTGCGTCATCGCAACGGCTCCTTCAGTCATCTCGAGGCACCCTGACGGCGTCCCCGGATCACCTCCATGGTGGCACTTCGTGTCACGCGCGGCTAGAGCGGGTCGAGCGACGCAGGTCATAGTCGAGCGCCGGTCCACCGGGACCGGGCAGCCTGAGCGCGTTCGTAAGGTTTCCGTAAAGCATTTTCGATACGAGACGGTGCCGTATCGAAATTCGCTAGGCTGACCTTCATGACAACTTCCGCTGCCCCCGCCGAGCGGCGAGTGCCCGAGGCGGTCCACCGGCGCCGCTGGGCCATCCTCGGCGTCCTCATGCTCAGCCTGCTGATCGTGGTGCTCGACAACTCGATCCTGAACGTCGCGATCAAGACGATCTCGACCCCGGCGCCCGTCGGCCTCGGCGCCACCCAGGGCGAGCTGGAGTGGGCCATCAACGCCTACACGCTCGTCTTCGCCGGCCTGCTCTTCACCGCGGGCCTGCTCGGCGACCGGCTCGGCCGCAAGAAGGTGCTGCTCGCCGGTCTCGCCGCCTTCGGCATCGGCTCGGCGCTCGCCGCCGAGTCCGGCTCGCCGGTCCAGCTCATCGTGTTCCGCGCGGTGATGGGCTTCGGGGCCGCCTTCGTGATGCCCGCCACCCTCGCCGTCCTGATGAACGTCTTCGAGCGCGAGGAGCAGCCCAAGGCCATCGGCATCTGGGCCGGCGGCGTCGGCCTCGCCATCGCGATCGGCCCGATCACCGGCGGCGTCCTCCTCGACCACTTCTGGTGGGGCTCGGTCTTCCTGATCAACGTGCCGATCGTGCTGCTCGCGCTCGGCCTGATGTTCTGGCTCGTCCCCGACTCCCGCGACCCGAACCCCGGCCGTCTCGACCCGGTCGGCGTCGTCCTGTCGGTCATCGGCCTCGTCCTTCTCGTCTACGGCATCATCAAGGGCGGCCAGCTCGCCGACTTCACCGACGCGACGGTCCTCGCGACGATCGCGGCCGGCCTCGCGGTGCTCGCCCTCTTCGTCGTGTACGAGAAGCGCAGCGACCACCCGTCCATCGACGTCTCGTACTTCAAGAACAAGGTCTTCTCGGCCGCCATCTCCGCCATAGCGCTGGTCTTCTTCGCACTGATGGGCGTGACCTTCTTCTCGGTCTTCTACACCCAGAGCGTGCGGGGCTACTCGCCGCTGCAGACCGGCCTGCTGATGCTGCCGCTCGCCGCCGCCCAGATCATCTTCGCGCCGCGGGCCCGGCTGGTGGTCGAGCGCTTCGGCAACCGCGCCACCTGTACGGCGGGCATGCTGATCATCGCCGCGATGCTCGCCGCGTTCGCCACGCTGGAGACCGACACGCCGATCTGGCTCCTGGAGGTCATCTTCTTCTTCATGGGCACCGGTATGGCGCACATCATGACCCCGACCAGCGTCGTCATCATGCAGGCGCTGCCGCGTGAGAAGGCGGGCTCCGCGTCCGCGCTCAGCAACACCTTCCGCCAGGTCGGCGGCGCGCTCGGCATCGCGGTCCTCGGCTCGGTGCTCTCCACCACGTACCGCAACGGCATCGAGGACAAGCTCTCCATGGTCCCCCCGGGCCTGCGCCACACCGCGGGCGAGTCCATCGAGGCGACCCTCGGCATCGCCGCCAGGTCCGGCGCCAACGGCAAGGCCCTCGTCGGCTCGGCCAACGACGCCTTCCTGCACGCCATGCACGTCACCGCCCTGGGCGGCGCGGCCGTCGCGGTCGTCGGTGCCGTGGTGGTCGCCCTGTTCCTGCCGGGCCGCACGCCGGCCCCTCAGGAGGGCAAGGAGGAGGCGGAGTTGGCGACAGCGGACCACTGAGCGGACCCAGGCGGAAGGCGGGCACCCGAGGCGCCGGGTGCCCGCACACGCAGTGCACCAGCGAGAATCACGGGGGAGCAGTACAGGGCTACGAAGAAACGGAGTCGACGTGAGCCTCGCCAACAGCCGTTCCCGGCAAGAGGGCCCCGCTCGGGGCCGCCCCCGCAGCGAGGCGGTGGAACACTCCATCCTCGAAGGCGTGATGAAGCTCCTGGAGGAGGGCGTGCCGCTCTCGGAGCTGTCCATCGAGCGCGTCGCGCGCACCGCCGGCGTCGGCAAGGCGACCATCTACCGCCGCTGGCGCGGCAAGGAGGAGCTCTTCGTCGACGTCCTGCGCGCCGCCGAGCCCCCTGACCCGGAACTCCCGGGCACCTCCATGCGCGACGACCTCATCGTCCTGCTGGAGTCGCTGCGCCAACGCGGCCTGGTCACCCGCTCGTCGGCGATCCTGCACAACGTCTACGCCCAGATGAAGAGCAGCCCGAAGATCTGGGCCGCCTACCACGCCACGGTGATCGACCCGAGGCGCCGGATGGGCACCGACGTCCTGCGCCGCGGCCAGTTGAACGGTGAACTCCGCGACGACGTCGACATCGACCTGCTCAACGACCTCTTCGTCGGCCCCCTGCTCGTGCGCTCCGTCATGCGCCCCGACGCCGAACTCCCCGAGGATCTCGCCCAACAGGTGGTCGACCGGCTCCTCGAAGGGCTGCGCCCACCCGCGCCGTAGCCCACGCGGCGCGCCGGGGCCGAATGTGCGCGTTTCGTCACAGAGGCCGCGCGATACGCCCGCATTCGGAACTTCGAACGCCGTGTTGGTCGTCCTCGTGCCCGTACGGCCGTCATGAGACGGCAGGATCGACACCGATCATCCCCTAGGGTCGTAACCGAGGGGCAGACGGTGTGCACGGCAGGTTGTGAGGCGACGGTATGGCGCAGGCGTATGTGGCGGAGACGGACAACGGCGGCTCGGGGGCCGAGCGTCGAGGTTCCCGGCTTCGGCGCCTGTTCGACGGCTGGAGAGGCGATCGCGGCATCTGGCGCCGCGGTCTGATCCTGGCCGCGCTCGCGATCGTCCTCGCGCTGGTGATGCTGCTGCACTCACGCATTCCCAACAGGATCGGCAACCTCGGCAGTCTGACGGAGACGTTCCTGCCCTGGCTGGGCATTTTCGTCCCGATCCTGCTGATCCTGGCGTTCGTACGGAAGTCGGTGACCGCCCTGATCGCGGTGCTGCTGCCCGTGACGGTCTGGCTTAACCTCTTCGGCGGCCTGCTCACCGACAAGACCGGCAGCGGCGGCGACCTGACCGTCGCCACGCACAACGTCAACGCGGACAACCCGGACCCGTCCGGCACGGCCCGCGACGTGGCCGCGTCCGGCGCCGACGTGCTGGCCCTCGAAGAGCTCACGCAGACCGCCGTCCCGGTGTACGAGAAGGCGCTCGCGGCCACCTACAAGTACCACTCCGTGCAGGGCACCGTCGGACTGTGGAGCAAGTACCCGCTGAGCGGTGCGAAGCCGGTGGACATCAAGCTGGGCTGGACGCGCGCGATGCGGGCGACGGTGAGCGCACCCGCCGGACAGGTCGCGGTCTACGTCGCCCACCTGCCCTCCGTGCGCGTGAAGCTGGAGGCCGGGTTCACCGCGCGGCAGCGCGACAAGAGCGCCAACGCGCTCGGCGAGGCGATCGCCGACGAGAAGCTGAGCCGGAAGATCCTGCTGGGCGACCTCAACGGCACCATGAACGACCGCGCGCTCAACGGCGTCACGTCCCAGATGCGCTCCACGCAGGGCGCGGCGGGCAGCGGTTTCGGGTTCAGCTGGCCGGCGTCGTTCCCGATGGCCCGGATCGATCAGATCATGGTCCAGGGCGTCGACCCCGTGACCTCGTGGACCCTCCCGGAGACGGGCAGCGACCACCTGCCGGTCGCCGCACGGGTGAAGCTCGCCGCCGACGACTCCTGACCGGTGTGACCAGCGCCTCCCGACCGCTGTGACCAGCGGTTCCTGACCGCTGCGCGCAGCCGATCCGACTCTCCTGGATCACGCACCCTCAACCTCCTGGAATACTGGGCCCGAGAGACTTTGTTCCGCAGATGAACTTTCCTCTGCGGAACCCCGCTCGTCCCCCTCGAAAGGCCCCTCTTCATGCCCCTGGCCCTGCTCGCCCTCGCCGTGGGCGCCTTCGGCATCGGCACCACCGAGTTCGTGATGATGGGCCTGCTGCCCGAAGTCGCGGACGACCTCCACATATCGATCCCCGTCGCGGGGCACCTGGTCTCGGCGTACGCGCTGGGCGTGGTGATCGGCGCCCCGCTGCTCGCCGCGGCCACCGCCCGGATGTCCCGCCGCAAGGTCCTGATCGCCCTGATGGGCCTGTTCGTCGCGGGCAACGCCCTCTCGGCGTTCGCCCCCGACTACCACTGGCTGCTCGCCGCCCGATTCCTGAGCGGGCTGCCGCACGGTGCGTTCTTCGGCGTCGGCGCGGTCGTCGCCACCGGCCTTGTGACCCCCGAGCGCAAGGCCCGCTCCGTCTCGCTGATGTTCCTCGGCCTCACCGTCGCCAACATCGCGGGCGTGCCGGTCGCCACCCTCATGGGGCAGCACCTCGGCTGGCGGGCCACGTTCCTGGGCGTCAGCGCGATCGGCCTGGCCGCCATCGCCTCCCTCGCCCTGCTGATCCCGCACGACCACGCGCACGCGCCGAAGGCCGGCCTGCGCGGTGAGCTGGCCGCGCTGCGCTCCCTCCCCGTCTGGCTCGCCCTCGGTACGACGGTGGCGGGGTTCGGGGCCCTGTTCTCCGCGTACAGCTACATCACGCCGATGCTCACGGACTCCGCCGGGTACGCCGACGGCAGCGTGACCCTGCTCCTCGCGCTCTTCGGGGTGGGTGCGACGGCCGGCAACCTGCTGGGCGGCCGCCTCGCGGACCACTCCCTGCGTGGCACCCTCTTCAGCGGACTCGCGTCCCTCGTCGCCGTCCTCGCGCTCTTCCCGGTCTTCATGTCCACGCAGTGGAGTGCGGCGGTCGGTGTGACGCTCCTCGGCATGGCCGCGTTCGTCACGGGATCCCCGCTCCAGCTGATGGTCATGGAGAAGGCCTCAGCCGCCCCCTCCCTGGCTTCCTCCGCCAACCAGGCCGCGTTCAACCTCGCCAACGCGGGGGGTGCCTGGATCGGGGGGCTCGCCCTCGCGGCGGGCTTCGGTGCGACGTCCCCCGCCGTGGCGGGCGCTGCCCTCGCGGTCCTCGGCCTCGCGGTCGCCGCGACCGCCTACGCCGTCGACCGCCGCCGCACCCTCGGCACGACGTCCACCCCGGGCCGCCTCATCGCCACCCACCTCCCCACCCACCAGGAGTCGGCCCACGCCTGAGCCGGGCGCACCGGGGGTGACCGGCAATTCCCGGGTGCCCCCCTGGCTTTGCCGGTCACCTGGGGCTGGGTGGGCAAACCCCTCTCACCCCTGGTTTGAACGCTCCCCCGGGGTGGGTGGGCAAACCCCGGGTACCCCTTGTTTCCTTGTCACCCGGTGTGGGTGCCGGCCGGGGGGTGGGTCACGCAGCCCGGCGTTTGCGGGGTGCCGCTGCGCCCACCCGTGCCGCCCCTGGCGGCACGATTGCCCGCAGAAACGAGGCTTCGCCAGCCCCCCGGCGTCACACGCACCGCAGTGACGCGGCTTCGCCGGCTCCCAGCGTCACACACACCCCCGCTGCGTGGGTGGGCAGCCGCCCCTGGCTCCACGCCCGCCCGCAGTGACGAGGCTTCGCCGGCCCTCGGTGTCATGCGCACCCGTCGCTGCCGGGTGGGCAGCCGCCCCTAGCTCCACGCGCGCCCGCAGTGACGAGGCTTCGCCGGCCCTCGGTGTCATGCGCACCCGTCGCTGCCGGGTGGGCAGCCGCCCCTAACCACACCCGAGCGCACAGGCACAAGGCTTACCCCCCCAACCGTGGCATGC
>NZ_JBEXDZ010000183.1:0-17361 GCF_040606085.1 Streptomyces sp. NPDC005485
CTCGGGTCCGTCGGTGCCGAGCCGAGCCTTCGCGATCTTGCTGTTGGTAGTACGGGTCGGGTAGGGGCGGAGGGGGCGAAAAAATGCCCTGCCCCGCAGAAACGCCGAGTGCCCCGCACGCCGAGCCGGCGTACAGGGCACCCGTCAATCACAGCGAAGCGTTACGCGGGGACGGAAGCCACGCCCGCCTCCAGGAACCGCTTCCCCGTCACGCGCTCGGAGACACCCTCGCGGTCCAGGTAGGGAGTGATCCCGCCCAGGTGGAAGGGCCAGCCCGCGCCGGTGATCAGGCAGAGGTCGATGTCCTGGGCCTCGGCAACGACACCCTCGTCGAGCATGAGCCCGATCTCCTGCGCGACGGCGTCCAGGACGCGGTCGCGGACCTGCTCCTCGTCGAGGACGGTGTCGCCCTGCTTGAGGAGTGCGGCGACCTCGGGGTCGAGCTCCGGCTTCCCGCTGTCGTACACGTAGAAGCCGCGCTTGCCCGCCTTGACGACGGCCGCGAGGTTCGGGGAGACCGTGAAGCGGTCCGGGAAGGCCCGGTTCAGGGTCTCGGAGACGTGCAGGCCGATGGCCGGACCGACCAGTTCGAGGAGGACCAGCGGCGACATCGGCAGACCCAGCGGCTCGACCGCCTTCTCGGCGACCTCGACCGGCGTGCCCTCGTCGATGACGTTCTGGATCTCGCCCATGAAGCGGGTGAGGATGCGGTTGACGACGAACGCCGGGGCGTCCTTCACCAGCACCGCGGTCTTCTTCAGCTTCTTGGCGACACCGAACGCCGTGGCCAGCGCGGCGTCGTCGGTCGCCTCACCGCGGACGATCTCCAGAAGGGGGAGGATCGCGACCGGGTTGAAGAAGTGGAAGCCCACGACCCGCTCGGGGTTCTTCAGCTTCGACGCCATCTCGGTCACCGACAGCGAGGAGGTGTTGGTGGCGAGGATCGCGTGCGCCGGGGCGACCGCCTCGACCTCCGCGAACACCTGCTGCTTGACGCCGATCTCCTCGAAGACGGCCTCGATGATGAAGTCGGCGTCGGAGAAGCCCTCGGCCTTGTCCAGCACACCGGAGACCAGCGCCTTGAGGCGGTTGGCCTTGTCCTGGTTGACGCGGCCCTTGCCGAGCAGCTTGTCGATCTCGGCGTGGACGTAGCCCACACCCTTGTCGACGCGCTCCTGGTCGATGTCGGTCAGCACGACCGGCACCTCCAGGCGGCGCAGGAAGAGCAGCGCGAGCTGCGAGGCCATCAGGCCCGCACCCACGACACCGACCTTGGTGACCGGACGCGCGAGCGACTTGTCCGGCGCACCCGCGGGACGCTTGCCGCGCTTCTGGACGAGGTTGAACGCGTAGATGCCCGCGCGCAGTTCGCCACCCATGATCAGGTCGGCGAGCGCCTTGTCCTCGGCGTCGTAGCCCTGCTGGAGGTCGCCGTTCTTGGCCGCGGCGATGATGTCCAGCGCGCGGTAGGCGGCGGGAGCCGCACCGTGCACCTTGCTGTCGGCGATGAACCGGCCGCGCGCGACGGCCTGGTCCCAGGCCTCGCCGCGGTCGATGACCGGGCGCTCGACCTCGACGTCGCCCTTCAGCACCTGGGCGGTCCAGATCAGCGACTGCTCCAGGAAGTCCGCACCCTCGAACAGGGCGTCGGCGATCCCGAGGTCGAAGACCTGCTGACCCTTCAGCTGCTTGTTCTGGTTGAGCGAGTTCTCGATGATCACCGAGACGGCCTTGTCGGCGCCGATCAGGTTCGGCAGGATCGTGCAGCCGCCCCAGCCGGGGACCAGACCGAGGAAGACCTCGGGCAGCGAGAACGCCGGGAGCGCCTTCGAGACCGTGCGGTACTTGCAGTGCAGGCCGACCTCGACGCCGCCGCCCATCGCCGCACCGTTGTAGTACGCGAAGGTCGGGACCGCGAGGGCGGAGAGGCGCTTGAAGACCTCGTGGCCGCCCTTGCCGATGGCGAGCGCGTCGTCGTGCTTCTTCAGGAGCTCCACGCCCTTGAGGTCCGCGCCGACGGCGAAGATGAACGGCTTGCCGGTGACGCCGATACCGACGATCTCGCCGGCCGACGCCTCCTTCTCGACCTGGTCGATGGCGGCGTTGAGGTTCGCCAGCGACTGCGGGCCGAAGGTGGTCGGCTTGGTGTGGTCGAAGCCGTTGTCCAGCGTGATGAGCGCGAAGCGCCCGGCGCCGAACGGCAGGTCCAGGTGGCGTACGTTCGCCGAGGTGACGACCTCGCCGGGGAACAGCTCGGCCGCGCCCTTCAGGAGTTCAGCGGTGCTCACTTGTCGCCTCCGGCGTCCTTGTGGTGCGGGTTCTCCCAGATCACCGTGGCGCCCATGCCGAAGCCGACGCACATGGTGGTGAGGCCGTAACGGACCTCCGGCTGCTCCTCGAACTGGCGGGCCAGCTGCGTCATCAGACGGACACCGGAGGAGGCGAGCGGGTGGCCGTAGGCGATCGCGCCGCCGTACTGGTTGACGCGCGCGTCGTCGTCGGCGATGCCGTAGTGCTCAAGGAACGCGAGCACCTGGACGGCGAAGGCCTCGTTGATCTCGAAGAGGTTGATGTCCTCGATCGAGAGGCCCGCCTTGGCGAGGGCCTTCTCGGTGGCCGGGATCGGGCCGTAACCCATGACCTCCGGCTCGACGCCCGCGAAGGCGTACGAGACCAGGCGCATCTTCACCGGCAGGTTGTTCTCGCGGGCGAAGTCCTCGGAGGCGAGGATCGAGGCGGTGGCGCCGTCGTTCAGACCGGCCGCGTTACCGGCGGTGACCCGGCCGTGGACGCGGAAGGGGGTCTTGAGGCCCGAGAGGTTCTCCAGCGTGGTGCCGGGGCGCATCGGCTCGTCGGCGGTGACCAGGCCCCAGCCCGTCTCACCGACCTCCGCGTTGGTGTTGCGCACCGAGACCGGCACCAGGTCCTGCTGGATCTTGCCGTTGGCGTACGCCTTGGCGGCCTTCTCCTGCGAGCGCACGGCGTACTCGTCGGCGCGCTGCTTGGTGATCGTCGGGTAGCGGTCGTGCAGGTTCTCGGCGGTCATGCCCATGAACAGGGCGGACTCGTCGACCAGCTTCTCGCTGACGAAGCGCGGGTTCGGGTCCACGCCCTCGCCCATCGGGTGGCGGCCCATGTGCTCGACACCACCGGCGATGACGGCGTCGTACGCACCGAAGGCGATGGAGCCCGCGGTGGCGGTGACGGCGGTCAGCGCGCCCGCGCACATGCGGTCGATGGAGTAGCCGGGAACCGACTGGGGGAGACCGGCGAGGATTCCGGCCGTGCGGCCCAGCGTCAGGCCCTGGTCACCGATCTGCGTGGTCGCGGCGATGGCGACCTCGTCGATCTTCTTGGGGTCCAGGCCGGGGTTGCGGCGCAGCAGCTCCCGGATGGCCTTCACGACGAGGTCGTCGGCGCGGGTCTCGTGGTAGATGCCCTTCGGGCCCGCCTTGCCGAACGGGGTGCGGACGCCGTCGACGAAGACGACGTCCCTGACGGTACGAGGCACGATGGCTCTCCTCCAGATGCGGGATGGCACTGCTGCGCGGCGCACACGCCTGAGCGCGCGCTCACCTCACCATGCTACTTACGAGTAACCATGCTGCACAGTCCCGGAGGCGGGAGCGGCGAAGGTCACACCCGCGGAGGTGCCGTGGAGCCCCTCGGGGTGAGGACGGGGGTGGACGCCAGATGTGATCCGGGCCCCTCGCCGGTGATCACCCCGAACAGCGTCCGCGCCACGTCCGCGCCGAATCCGTGCACGTCATGGCTCATCGCGGAGAGCGTCGGATGGGTCAGCCGGCACAGCTGGGAGTCGTCCCAGGCGAGCAGCGAGACATCGCCGGGCACGCTCAGCCCCATCTCGGAGGCGACCGACAGTCCGGCGACGGCCATGATGTCGTTGTCGTACACGATCGCGGTGGGACGGTCCGCGGGAGCGGCGGCCAGCAGCGACCGGGTGGCCCGCGCGCCCGCCTCCCCGGAGTAGTCGGTGGCGACCTGCCAGGCCCCGTCGAGGTCGAGGGCCCGCGCCGCCTCGTCGAAGGCGGCGGCACGGATCGTGGTGTGGCCGAGCGCCGCCGCACCGCCGACCCGGGCGATCCGCCGGTGCCCGAGCGCGCCGAGATAGCGCACGGCCTCGGTCACGGCGGTGGCGTCGTCCGTCCACACGGTGGTGAGGCCGCCGGTCAGCGAGGGGTGCCCGACGGCCACGGCGGGCATGCCGAGCCGCTCGACGGCGGCCACCCGCGGGTCGTCCGCCCGGAAGTCGACCATGATCGACCCGCCGATCTGCCGCCCCTTCCACCAGGCGTCCTGCAGCCGGACCTCCTCCTCCAGGTTCCGCACCAGGCGCAGCAGCAGCGAGCACGAGTGCTCCGTCAGCACGCCCTCCACACCGGAGATGAACTCCATGTAGAACGGTTCGAGCCCGAGCAGCTCGGCCGGCCGGCAGATCGCCAGCCCCACCACGTCCACCCGCCGGCTGGACAGCGACCGCGCCGTCAGGTTCGGCGCCCAGCCCAGCTCGCGGGCCGCGTCGAAGATCCGGTCGCGGGTGGCCTCCGACAGCCCCGGTTTGTGGTTGAAGGCGAGCGACACCGCGCCTTTGGACACGCCGGCGCGCGCGGCGACGTCCTTGATGGTGACGCGGGCTGTCGTCATCGAGTGAACTCCACGCAGTACAGGGCCGATCGGGCGGTTTCCGCATCGGGAGTCTCCCAGCCGCGTACGCCGATGGTCACCTGTTCGCCGGGGAGCAGCGTGACGAGTCCGGTGTCGGCCGTGGCGGCGGGGTCGATCCGGTCGGCCTGCAGCAGCAGATCCCGTACGAGCGTGCGGGCCGTCACGGTCACCGCCCCCGGCGCGACGCTCACCTCGAACTCCGGTCGTGGGTAGGGGACTTCGCGGTCCGGTACGGGGAAGTGCAGCGCGCGCAGCCCGTCCGCGTCGGCCACCAGGAACTCCTTCGGCCCGGCGGGCTCCAGCTCCCGCGGTACCCGGATTTCGGCGACCGTGCGCGCGAGGACCGACAGACTCAGGGTCGCCTCGCCCACGACCTCGCCCTCGACGGACATCCGGCGCAGCACCAGCGAACCCTGCCAGGCCTCGGCCGACTGGTTGACGGCGGCCAGCGACAGTCCGTCCGAACGGGCCTGAAGGGTCAGCAGCCTGTCCGCGTACAGCCGCTTCAGCTCGTGGTAGAGCGGCTTCTCGCGTCCGTCGCCGTCGATCGCCGCCCAGGACGTCACCGGCCAGCAGTCGTTGAGCTGCCAGACGATCGTGCCGGCGCAGCGGGGCCAGTGGGCGCGCCAGTGCTCGATTCCGGCCGCGACGGCCCGCGCCTGGTTGACCTGGGTGAGGTAGTGCCACCGGTCGAAGTCCCCCTCCGGCAGCGGGAAATGCCGGGCGAGCCCGCGCTCCAGCTTCCCGTTCCCGTCGTCCGCCTTCTGGTGGTGCAGCATCCCGGGGGAGTCGGCGGCAAGCTCCTCACCGGGCAGCGCGCGCCGCAGCGTCGCGAAGGCGGGCGGCGCCTGCCAGCCGAACTCGGCCACGAACCGCGGGACTTCGAGCCGGTAGTCGGCGTAGTCCTCGCGGTTCCACACCTCCCACGAGTGGTGCGTGCCGCGCGCCGGATCGTTCGGGTGATGGTCCCAGGAACCGGACCACGGACTGCCGGGCGTGTACGGCCGCGTCGGGTCCGACTCCGCGACGACACGCGGCAGCAGACCCAGGTAGTACCCCTCGCCCCACGAGTCCCCGGCCAGCCGCCGCTCCCAGTCCCAGTCCCTGAAGCCCCACAGGTTCTCGTTGTTGCCGTTCCACAGCACCAGCGAGGGATGCGGCATGAGCCGTACGACGTTCTCGCGGGCCTCGGCCTCCACCTCGCCGCGCAGCGGCTGTTCCTCGGGGTAGGCCGCGCAGGCGAACGGGAAGTCCTGCCACACCATCAGGCCCAGTTCGTCGCAGGCGTCGTAGAAGTCCTCGCTCTCGTAGATGCCGCCGCCCCAGACGCGGACCAGATCGACGCCCGCGCGGGCCGCCTGCGTGAGCCGGGTCCGGTACCGCTCCCGGGTGATCCGGGACGGGAAGACGTCGTCCGGGATCCAGTTGATCCCCCGCGCGAACAGCCGTACCCCGTTCACCACGAAGGTGAAGCCGCAGCCGTGCTCGTCGGGCGAGGTGTCCAGCTCGATGGTACGGAAGCCGATGCGGCGCCGCCAGGAGTCGAGCGGCCCATGGGTGTCGAGGAGGGTCAACTCGATGTCGTACAGCGGCTGTTCGCCGTATCCGCGCGGCCACCACAGCTCGACGTCGGGCACGTCGAGACGTACGGTTCCGCTCGTGCCGTCGATCACCGCGCTCACCCGCACCCCGCCGAGTCGGGCCTCGACGGTGAGTTCCGCCTCGATTCGGGTCCGTTCGACCTCGACGGACAGGTCGACCCGGCCCGTCGAGCCCTGCACGGTCACCACGGGCCGTACCCGGGCGATCCGCGCCGTCGACCAGCGCTCCAGTCGGGCCGGCCGCCAGATTCCGGCCGTCACCAGGGTCGGTCCCCAGTCCCAGCCGAAGGAGCAGGCCATCTTGCGCAGGTACTGGAAGGGCTCGGGATAGGCGTTGGGCCGCTCGCCGAGGCGGTCGCGCACGGCCTCGGCGGCGGTGTAGGCGGAGGTGAAGCGCACGGAGAGCGGGCCGCTCATGCCGGTGATGTCGAAGCGGTGGGAGCGGTGCATGTTCCGGACACGGCCCAGGAGTTGACCGTCGAGCCGGATCTCGGCGGCCGTGTCCAGGCCGTCGAAGACGAGGTCGGTCTGCTCGTGACCCGAGGAGAGGGGCAGCTCGAAGTCGTACGTCCAGTCCCGCCGGCCCACCCACGCGACCTCGGTCTCGGCCTGCCCGAGAAAGGGGTCCGGGATGACTCCGGCGGCCAGCAGATCGGTGTGCACACAGCCCGGCACCGCGGCGGGAAGCGCGCTTCCCTCGTGCCGCAGAGTCCATCCCTCGGTGAGCGGTGTGGCATCCAGCATGCGCGCTCCCTAAACCGGTCCAGCCCGTGAACTCCCAGCGCTGGATGACATTTTGGCATCGTTGGCGGAATAGAGACTTTACCGGTTCAGTAACGACTGCCAGAGTGCCGAATCAGCCAACCCACTCGTGCTCGTCCGTCACAGAACGGAGCTGGTGCACATGAACAGCCGCAGGATTCTTGCCGGATCGGTGGTCGCCCTCGCCCTCATGGCCTCGGGGTGCACCGGCACCGGAGGCTCGACGAAGGGCGCGGACGCCAAGGCGCCGGTCGACCCGGCCAAGGTGAACGGAACCATCACGGTCCTCACCCAGCGGACCGACCTCGTGCAGGACGGCACGATGAAGAAGTACGCCGCCGAGTTCAACAAGACGTATCCGAAGGTCAAGGTCAAGTTCCAGGCCCTCACGAACTACGAGGCCGAGGTCAAGATCCGGATGAACACGGAGAACTACGGGGATGTCCTGCTCATCCCCGGGGTGATCAAGAAGAGCGACTACCCGAAGTTCTTCGCCTCGCTCGGCACCGACACCGAACGCAGCAAGAAGTACCGGTTCACCGACTTCACCACGGTCGGCGGCAAGGTCTACGGGCAGAGCCCGATCGGCGTGATGCCCGGCTTCGTCTACAACAAGAAGGTCTGGCAGCAGGCGGGGGCCGCCAAGTGGCCCACCACACCGGCCGAGTTCCTCGCCGACCTCAAGGCGATCAAGACGAAAACCGACGCGACGCCGTACTACACCAACTTCTCGGCCGGGTGGCCGCTGACCTCCTGGACGTTCGTCAACGGCTCGGTGCACTGCGACACGGGCGCCACCACCAAGATCGCCGAGGGCGACCCCTGGGCGAAGGGCGCCGATCTGCGCGTCGGTGACCAGCTGCTCTACGACACCGTGCACGACGGATACGTCGAGAAGGACCCGACGACCACCAACTGGGAGGCGTCCAAGGCCCGGTTGGCGAAGGGCGAGATAGCCACCGAGTGGCTCGGGACCTGGGCGATCATCCAGTTCCAGGACGCCGCCAAGAAGGCCGGCCTCGACCCGGACGACATCGGCTTCATGCCCTTCCCCGCCCAGGTCGACGGCAAGTTCTGCGCGACCGTCGGCCCCGACTACAACCTGGCCGTCAACGTCCACTCCCCGCACAAGGAGGCGGCCCGCGCCTGGATCGACTGGTTCACCGACAAGTCCGGCTACGACAAGGACAACCTGGCCATCTCCCCGCTCAAGGACGCGCCTCTGCCGACGGTCCTGAAGCCGTACGAGGACGCCGGCGTGAAGCTCATCGAACTCGACGACAGCGCGGGCGCGAAGGTCAAGCTGGTCGACACCGAGTCGGAGGTCGGCATCAACACCCCCGACTACCGCCAGAAGCTCGTCGACCTCGCCCGCGGCGCCGGAAAGGGCAGCCTCGACGACTTCTACGCCGATCTCAGCAAGCGCTGGACCGAGGCTCAGAAGAACGCGGGGTCCTGATGGCGGACACCACCCAGAAGGCGGCCTTCAAGGCCGCGGCGCCGTCCGCGGCCGCCGTCCGCCGTCCGCCCCCGGCTCCGCGCCGCGCCCGTCTGTGGCGCGGCGTCACGCCGTGGCTGTTCCTGATCGCCCCGCTCGCCCTGCTGATCGTCTTCACCTACGCGCCGATCGCCAACATGGTCGCGTACAGCTTCACCGACTGGGACGGGGTGAGCCCCGAACTGCACTACACGGGCACCGGGAACTACACCGAACTCTTCACCAGGGAGGACCTCTTCCAGGTCTTCTTCGTCAGCGGCTACTACCTCGTCGCCTCCGCGTTCCAGATCGCCGCAGCGCTCTACTTCGCGACCGTCCTCAACTTCAACGTCCGCTTCCGGAACTTCTTCAAGGGCGTGCTCTTCTTCCCGTATCTGATCAACGGGGTCGCGATCGGTTTCGTGTTCCTCTACTTCTTCCAGGACGGCGGCACCCTCGACACGGTGCTCGGCCTGTTCGGCTACCACTCCGACCACGCCTGGCTCGGCACGTCGACGTCCGCGAACATCTCGCTCGCCGGGGTGTCGGTCTGGCGCTACATGGGCCTGAACTTCGTGCTCTTCCTGGGCGCGATCCAGTCCATCCCGGGGGAGTTGTACGAGGCCGCGGAACTGGACGGCGCGAACCGCTGGCACCAGTTCCGGTACATCATCGCGCCGGGCATCAAACCGGTGCTGAGCCTCACCGTGATCCTGTCGATCTCCGGCTCGCTGTCGGTCTTCGAGATCCCGTACATCATGACCGGCGGGGCCACCGGCACCGAGACCTTCGTGATCCAGACGGTGAAGCTCGCCTTCCAGTTCAACAAGACGGGGCTCGCCTCGGCCGCCGCCGTCGTGCTGCTGCTGATCATCCTGGCGGTGACCTGGCTGCAGCGGCGCCTCGTTCCCGACGACAGGGTGGATCTCGTATGACGCGCCGCGCGGTTGCCCGCACCTTCGTCTACCTGTCGCTGGTCGTCGCGGCCGTGGTCGTCCTGCTGCCGCTCGGCGCCGTCCTGCTGACCTCGCTCAAGTCCTCGCAGGAGATGTCGGACGACAGCGGGGCCCTCACCATGCCGAAGGACTTCCTGAACTTCGACAACTACGTGACGGCGTTCCAGGACGGCCGGATGCTCTCCGCGTTCGGGAACACGGCCGTCATCCTGCTGGTCGCCATCGCCGGAACCGTGCTCATCGGCTCGATGGCGGCGTACGCGATCGACCGCTTCACCTTCCGCTTCAAGAAGCTGGTGGTCGCGCTCTTCCTGGTCGCCGCGCTCGTCCCGGGCGTGACCACACAGGTGGCCACCTTCCAGATCGTCAACAGCTTCGGCATGTTCGACACGCTGTGGGCGCCGATCGCGCTCTACATGGGCACGGACATCGTGTCGATCTACATCTTCCTGCAGTTCGTCCGGTCCATCCCGATCTCCCTGGACGAGTCCGCACGCCTCGACGGCGCCAACGCCTTCACGATCTACCGGAAGATCATCTTCCCGCTGCTGCGGCCGGCGATCGCGACCGTCGTGATCGTGAAGGGGATCACCGTCTACAACGACTTCTACATCCCCTTCCTCTACATGCCGTCCGAGGATCTTGGCGTGATCTCGACGTCGTTGTTCCGCTTCCGCGGGCCGTTCGGCGCGCACTGGGAGACGATCTCGGCCGGGGCGGTGCTCGTCATCCTCCCGACCCTGATCGTCTTCCTGCTCCTGCAGCGCTTCATCTACAACGGCTTCATGCGGGGCGCGACCAAGTGAGCCCTCAGGCCGCAGGCGTCGCCAGAGCCGCCACCAGCACCGGCGTGACCTGCTCGACCTGCCAGGGCCGCGCTCCGTAACCGGTGAGCAGCGCCGCGACCGACTCGTCGTCCGGCGTGGCCGGCGGTTCCCAGCACACCCGGCGCACGGTGTCCGGGGTGATCAGGTTCTCCTGCGGCATGTTCAGCTGCTCGGCCAGGGCCGAGACGGCGGCGCGTGCCGCGGAGAGCCGGGCCGCGGCCACCGGGTCCTTGTCCGCCCAGGCGCGCGGAGGCGGAGGACCGGTCACCGGCTGGCCGGGCTGCGGCAGCTCGGCCTCCGGCAGTGCCTTCGCACGGTCCACGGCGGCCTGCCACTGCTCCAGCTGGCGCCGCCCCATGCGGTGCCCGAAGCCGTTCAGCTCGGCCAGGGCGTGCACGTTGGGCGGCAGGGACAGCGCGGCCTCGACGATCGCGGTGTCCCCGAGCACCTTGCCGGGTGACATGTCCCGGCGCTGCGCGACCCGGTCCCGGGCCTCCCACAGCTCCCGGACGACCGCCATCTGCCTGCGGCGGCGCACCTTGTGCATGCCCGACGTACGGCGCCAGGGGTCCTTGCGCGGCGGCGCGGGCTCGGCTCCGGCGATGGCGTCGAACTCCTGCCGGGCCCACTCCAGCTTGCCCTGCCGGTCCAGCTCCTTCTCCAGGGCGTCCCGCAGGTCGACGAGCAGCTCCACGTCCAGAGCGGCATACCGCAGCCAGGGCTCGGGCAGCGGGCGCGTCGACCAGTCGACCGCGGAGTGCCCCTTCTCCAGTACGAAGCCGAGAACGCTCTCGACCATCGCGCCGAGGCCGACCCGGGGGAACCCGGCGAGGCGTCCGGCCAGCTCGGTGTCGAACAGGCGGGTGGGGATCATGCCTATCTCGCGCAGGCACGGCAGGTCCTGGGTGGCGGCGTGCAGCACCCACTCCACCCCGGAGATCGCCTCGCCGAGGCCCGACAGGTCGGGACAGGCGACGGGGTCGATCAGCGCGGAGCCCGCGCCCTCACGGCGCAACTGCACCAGATAGGCGCGCTGGCCGTATCGGTACCCGGACGCACGTTCGGCGTCCACGGCCACGGGGCCGCTGCCGGCGGCGAAGGCGGCGATCATCTCGGCGAGCGCTTCCTCGTCGGCGATGACGGGCGGAATGCCCTCGCGCGGTTCGAGCAAAGGGATCGGCGCCGATTCGACGTCGTCCGGAGGGCCGCCTCCGGTGGTTCGCAGTGGGCTGTCTGCTGCGGTCTCTTGGGCGTCGGTCACCTGTCAAGGGTATCTGTGTATGGACGACGCCCGCCGACGGAACGTTCCGTCGGCGGGCGTGGCAGGGTCGTAAACCAGTCAGGTCAGTGAAAGATCCGGTTCAGTGTTCGTTCGTTCGCCGGTTTCCCGGTTTGCCGGATTCCTGGTCGGGACGGCTTCTCGGTCGTTCGCGGTCAGTGGATGATTCCGGTGCGCAGGGCCACCGCCACCATCCCGGCGCGGTCGCCCGTGCCGAGCTTGCGGGCGATGCGGGCGAGGTGGCTCTTGACGGTCAGCGCGGACAGGCCCATCGAGACGCCGATGGCCTTGTTCGACTGGCCCTCGGCGACCAGGCGGAGCACCTCGACCTCGCGGCCGGAGAGCTCGCGGTAGCCACCCGGGTGGCTCGGGGAACCCGGGGGGCGGCGGTGCATTCGGGCGGCGGCCGAGCCGATGGGCGCGGCGCCGGGGCGGGTGGGGAGCCCGACGTTGGTGCGGGTGCCGGTGACGACGTAGCCCTTGACGCCGCCCGCGAGGGCGTTGCGTACGGCGCCGATGTCGTCGGCGGCGGAGAGGGCCAGGCCGTTGGGCCAGCCCGCGGCTCGGGTTTCGGAGAGGAGCGTCAGGCCGGATCCGTCGGGGAGGTGGACGTCGGCGACGCAGATGTCGCGGGGGTTGCCGATGCGGGGACGAGCCTCCGCGACGGACGAGGCCTCGATGACGTCGCGTACACCGAGGGCCCACAGGTGGCGGGTCACGGTGGAGCGGACGCGGGGGTCGGCCACGACCACCATGGCGGTCGGCTTGTTCGGGCGGTAGGCGACCAGGCTTGCGGGCTGCTCGAGGAGAACGGACACCAGGCCTCCTGGGTGGGGGACGGGGCCGGCTTGTGGGGATGAAGCCGGGACGAACCGTGCTTTCAAGGTCACAGTCGTCTTCGGCACCAAACCCGTCCGCCTTTAGAGAATGATCACGATCTGGTGAGTAACAATCCGTGCAATTCGGACACGCGATCGATCATCCGAAGATCGAACCGAGTCGCTCCGCGCCAATCACCGTTCATACGCGGCCGAAAGTGGCCGTATCGACAAAGCCGCGACCGGCACCGACACACCCCGACAACCCCTGGGCAAGACTCGTGCCGAGGACCTGAGCAAGGTCCTCGGCACGGGATCGGCATCGAACAGAAGGGAGTCGTCGGCGCTCAGCGCGACTGCGGCCCCCGGCGCTGCGGCAGCGTCACCACCGACGCGTCGCCCGCGCTCGCCGGCGGAAGCCCCGCGACCTGGCAGAGCAGATCGCACCACGCGGCAAGATGAGAGGCCGTGTCCGGGACCCCGCCCAGCCCCTCCCGCGGGGTCCAGGATGCCCGGATCTCGATATGGGAGGCGGACGGACGCTCGGAGAGACCGCCGAAGTAGTGCGAACTCGCGCGCGTCACGGTGCCGCTCGGTTCGCCGTACGACAGACCGCGGGCCTGGAGCGCGCCGGTCAGCCACGACCAGCAGACGTCGGGCAGCAGCGGGTCGGCCGCCATCTCCGGCTCCAGCTCGGCGCGGACCAGCGTCACCAGACGGAAGGTGCCCTGCCAGGCATCGTGCCCCGCCGGATCGTGCAGCAGCACGAGGCGGCCGTCGGCCAGGTCCTCGTCGTCGGCGACGACCGCCGCCTCCAACGCGTACGCGTACGGGGCCAGGCGCTGCGGCGGGCGCGTCGGGTCGATCTCGATCTCCGGTCGCAGCCGCGCGACCCTCAGCGCCTCGACGGCGGCCCGGAAGGGCGGCGGAGCCGTCTGCGTCGCATCCCGCTCTCCCTCCTTCGCGTCGTCCATTCCGCCAGCGCCGTCCGACAGTCGTCCCTGAGCCGCAGCCATGCGGGGAAGATTAAGGGGAACAGGGCCCGGTTGCAGCGACAGACATCCCCTTTTGGAGACCCGGTTCGGGCCGGACCCCGAACCGGGGGCGGCAGCGGACGTGCGAGACTTTCCGACGTGAGTGCCAACCGCCGCCCCGAGGGCCAGCCGCCGACAGCCACGTACGAGTCCGCCTTCCTCAAGGCGTGCAGGCGCGAGCCCGTGCCGCACACGCCCGTGTGGTTCATGCGGCAGGCCGGGCGCTCGCTGCCCGAGTACCTCAAGGTGCGCGAGGGCATCCCCATGCTGGAGTCCTGCACGCGGCCCGAGCTGGTCGCCGAGATCACCCTCCAGCCCGTACGCCGGCACCACGTCGACGCGGCGGTCTACTTCAGCGACATCGTCGTCCCGCTGAAGGCCATCGGTGTCGACCTAGACATCAAGCCGGGCGTCGGCCCCGTCGTCCAGAACCCGATCCGCACCCGCGCCGACCTGGCCCAGCTGCGCGATCTGACCCCCGAGGACGTCTGGTACGTCACCGAGGCGATCAAGCTCCTGACGGACGAGCTCGGCGCGACCCCGCTCATCGGTTTCGCGGGCGCGCCTTTCACCCTCGCGAGCTACCTCGTCGAGGGCGGCCCGTCCAAGAACCACGAGCACACCAAGGCGCTCATGTACGGCGACCCGCAGCTGTGGGCCGACCTGCTCGACCGTCTCGCCGAGATCACCTCCGCCTTCCTGAAGGTGCAGATCGAGGCGGGCGCCAGTGCCGTCCAGCTCTTCGACTCCTGGGTCGGCGCCCTGGCACCCGCCGACTACCGCCGCTCGGTGATGCCCGCCTCCACGAAGGTCTTCGAGGCTGTCGCCGGGTACGGCGTCCCGCGCATCCACTTCGGCGTCGGCACCGGCGAGCTGCTCGGCCTCATGGGCGAGGCGGGCGCGGACGTGGTGGGCGTCGACTGGCGCGTCCCGCTCGACGAGGCCGCCCGCCGCGTCGGCCCCGGCAAGGCGCTCCAGGGCAACCTGGACCCGGCCGTCCTGTACTCCACGACCGAGGCCGTGCAGACCAAGACGCGCGAGGTGCTCGACGCGGCCGCCGGACTGGAGGGCCACATCTTCAACCTCGGCCACGGCGTCCTGCCGACCATGAACCCGGACGCGCTGACCCGGCTCGTGGAGTACGTGCACACGCAGACCGCCCGCTGACGCCTCACCTCACCAAGTGTGCCGCGCCTGCCTGCCCCACAGCAGCCGGCGCGGCTCGGGCGGGGGCGGTGTGCCGGGGCGCAACGGCCACGCCAGCAGCATGCCCACGAGGAAGCCGGCCACATGGGCCGCGTACGCCACCGTCCCGGCCGCGGAGACACCGGCGCCCGACGAGTACACCGCCTGCAGCACGAACCAGAAGCCCAGCACCAGCCATGCGGGCAGCCGCAGCGGCAGGAAGATCAGGAACGGGACCAGGACCCAGACCCGCGCCTTCGGATAGAGCACCAGATAGGCGCCGAGGACTCCGGCGATCGCCCCGGACGCGCCGATCAGCGGGTCCCCCGAGTCGTCGTTGAGCAGCGCGAAGCCGTACGCGGCCGCATAGCCGCAGACGACGTAGAACAACGTGAAGCGCACATGCCCGAGGCGGTCCTCGATGTTGTTGCCGAAGATCCACAGGAAGAGCATGTTGCCGAGCAGGTGCAGCCAGCTGCCGTGCAGGAACATCGCCGTCAGGACCGACAGCGGCGGCGACTTGTCGTAGCCCGGCGGGGCCGCGAGGCAGCCGGGACCGCTCTGCGGATCCACCGCGACGTGGCCCGTGGGCACGAGCCTCGGCATCCGATGGTGGATCAGCTCCTGCGGCACCGCGGCGTAGTGGTCCAGGAACGCCTGCAGATGGCAGAGCTGGGACAGGCCGCTCTCGCCGGTCACCGAACCCGCGACGCCGGGGGTGCGCAGGAAGACCAGGAAGTTGACGGCGATCAGCGCGTACGTCACATAGGGCGTACGGCGTGCCGGGTTCACGTCATGGACGGGGATGACCACGAGGAATCAGTTCCCCCGATGCGCCCCGTGAATCCGTGCCCCCCTACCCTCCGCGGCGGTGAACACGGCCGCGCCCGGCTGCGTATCTCTCCTCAACCGTCCGTGACGCGACGAAGACGCGACGCGAGGACAACGTGAGGAACAGGCGATGAACGACCGAGTTACTCCTCCGATGCACGCTCTGCCCGACGGTGAGGCGGAGATCGCCCTGGTGCTGCACCTGCCCTGGGAGGACGTCGCCGCGCTCGGCCAGGAGGCCGGCCGGCTCGCCGCCCGGATGCAGCGGCCCGTCACCCTCGACGAGGCCGTCAGCCACCGGCTGCGGTCGGCCCGGTCGGCCGCGCACGCGAAGCCCGCGGGGGCGCAGCCCGCTGCCGTCCCCCCGTCCGCGTCCGTGTCCTCGCTGCCCGGGCGGCCGCCTGCCGAGCAGGCCCGGCAGGCCATCGAACGGATCAACGGCACCACCGGGCAGCACGAGTCGGCGTGAGCCGGTGCGTTCACGCCCTTCGTGAACGCACCGCCCCCGCCGCCTTCCTCGCCGCCACCAGGACCGGGTCCCACACCGGTGAGAACGGCGGGGCGTAGCCCAGGTCCAGGGCCGTCATCTGCTCCACCGACATACCCGCCGTCAGTGCCACGGCGGCGATGTCGACGCGTTTGGCGGCGCCTTCACGGCCGACGATCTGCACGCCGAGCAGCCGTCCGGTGCGGCGCTCGGCGAGCATTTTCACGGTCATGAGGGCGGCGTTCGGGTAGTAACCGGCGCGGCTCGTCGACTCGATGGTGACGGCCTCGAACCGGAGGCCCGCTCGGTGCGCGTCCTTCTCACGCAGTCCGGTGCGCGCGATCTCCAGCTCGCAGACCTTGCTGACCGCCGTGCCGACGACACCGGGGAACGTCGCGTACCCGCCGCCCACATTGCTGCCGATCACCTGGCCGTGCTTGTTGGCGTGCGTGCCCAGCGCGATGTGCCGCTCCCGCCCCGAGACCAGGTCGAGGACCTCGACGCAGTCGCCGCCCGCCCAGATGTCCTCGTGCCCGCGCACCCGCATCGCCAGGTCGGTGAGCAGTCCGCCGTGCTCGCCGAGCGGCAGCCCGGCGGCCTTGGCGAGTGCGGTCTCGGGGCGTACGCCGATACCGAGGACGACCACGTCCGCCGGGTACTCGGCGTCCTCGGTGGCGACCGCCCGGACCCGCCCGTCCTGCCCGGTCAGCAGCTTGGTGACCGCGGCGTCGTTGACCATGGTGATGCCCATGCCCTCCATGGCCTCGTGCACCAGACGCCCCATGTCCGGGTCGAGCGTGGACATCGGCTCCTTGCCGCGGTTGACGACCGTCACCTCGTAGCCGCGGTTGATGAGCGCCTCGGCCATCTCCACACCGATGTAGCCCGCGCCGACGACCACCGCGTGCCGGCCCTCCGTGGCGGCCAGCGTGTCAAGGAGCGCCTGGCCGTCGTCCAGGGTCTGCACCCCGTGCACACCGGGCGCGTCGACGCCGGGCAGCTCGGGGCGGATCGGGCGGGCACCGGTGGCGATCACGAGTTTGTCGTACGGCGTCCACTCCTCGGCCCCGGTCTCCAGGTTCCGGGAGCGGACGCGGGCGCCCGCCGCGTCGATCTCCACGACCTCCGTACGCATCCGCAGATCGATGTCCCGTTCCCGGTGCTCCTCGGGAGAGCGCGCGATGAGTTGGTCCCGCTCGGTGACGTCGCCGCCCACCCAGTACGGGATGCCGCACGCGGAGTACGACGTGAAGTGGCCCCGCTCGAACGCCACGATCTCCAGCTCGTCCGCGCCCCGCATCCGGCGCGCCTGCGACGCGGCGGACATGCCCGCCGCGTCGCCGCCGATGTCGTCCAGCCGCTCTTTCGTCCCCCCCGGTCCGCTGCGCATGCTCAAGCGAACCCCCAACGGGGGGACG
>NZ_JBEXDZ010000184.1:0-17167 GCF_040606085.1 Streptomyces sp. NPDC005485
GCCGGTTGGGGGGTGTTCCTGACGATCCTGCACGCCAAGGCTGAAAGCGCCGGACGGGAAGTGATCGCCGTGGACCCCCGCAACACCTCCCGCACTTGCCCCGCATGCGGGCACACCGCGAAGGAGAACCGGCCCACACAGGAAAAGTTCCACTGCCTCGCCTGCGGCCACACCGCGCACGCCGACACAGTGGGAGCCATCAACGTTCTACGGGCCGGGCTGGTCCCTCGCCACGCCAACCCGGCATAGCGAGAAGCCCCCGGCTTCAGCCGAGGGAGGAGTCACGACCAGCAAGCCCACCTGCGGGCCGCAGAGCGCCCCCGAATTCTTCGACGCACTGAACAAAGCTGTTCGACCAGTACCCCGAAGCAGCCGACAAGTACGCGGTCAAATGCATGACCATGGAACTCGACATCCTGAAGATCGACTTCAGGAAGCAAGAGGGCGTGTCCCGCATCGAAGACGGCCGCATCATCAGGGAATACGTCGACCGAGATCCCGCACGCGGCGCCGACTGCTGCGGATGGTGGCACGGCGCATGCATCCTGAAGTGTGACCCCCCGCCGGAATGACAGCCGTCCCGTAAGTGTCGTTGCGGGCAGCCGCGGCGCCGTCAGGTCCGCGGAGGTTTCCACAGATGCCGCTCGTCCAGGGTCCCGAACCCTACGTCTCCGCGTTCTAGGTCGACGAGGATGGGCCAGCAGTCCAACAGTTGCTGTCTCACATCGCGCGAGGCGAGGTACTGCACGGAGTTGTAGGGCACGATCAGGAGCCCATCGCTCTCGCGGACGCGCTCTGCGTCGATAGTGGGGGCGGCTCGTTGTCGCGCCGGCTGCGCGCGAGGAATGCCATTCCTCGCGGCCCCAGGAGGGGCAGGACGAGACGGAGCCCGGCGTCCGTCGGCCGGGTGCGGTTCAGCCGTGGGGTCCCATGCCGCGCAGAAACGTGTCGACGACGAGCGTGGCCATTGCGTCCGCGTTCTGCCGGACCTGGTCCGGGTCGAGATCCGCGCCGCCTCCGTGCTGGGCCTCGTCGAGGAGGGCGTAGTAGACCCGTCGCGCCCACATGAGGTCCGTGTCCGGGGCGAGGAGCCCTTCGTGCTGGGCCCGGGCGAAGAACTCGAGGGCTCCGGCATTGATCTCGGACCAGATCACCGCAGTGAGGGGGGTGTCGGCGAGGGGGTGGCCGAGCGTGAACCGCCAGACGCTCTTGATCCGCAGTACGTTCGCCGTGACGCGGTGCAGTGCCACGAGCGGTGGGGCGGTGTCCATGTGGGCGTCTTCCACGGCGTCCATGAGCTGCTGTTTCGCCGAGCTGGCGAGTGCTTCGATGAGGGCCTGGCGGTTGGCGAACCGCCGGTGCACGGTCGTTCTGGCCACGCCCGCCTTCTCGGCGATCTGCTCCATGGAGGCCCCGGGGTCTTCGGCAAGCACCTGCTCGGCCGCCTCCAGAATCGCGCGCACACTGCGCGCGGCATCGGCCCGCAGGGGTCGGCCCATGACTTACCCACTCCCGTTTTGATTCGTGATGCACCGAAGACCATACGCCTGACCTGCGGATTTGTACTGATTTGCATCATTGCTGTTGCATGGGAATGTAAAATCGCGACAAAGGTGATGCATTTAATCAGTCGAACTGCTACGTTCGTGTTTTAGATCATGGACCCATTCTCATGATTCGGATCCCCGGCCGGCGGTGTCACAGTCCGCGGAGCGGAGTCCCTCTGGTCCTGGCATATGTGCCTGATGGCCCCCATGAGAACGAGCCCACGGGCGAACCGGAGGAAGACACAGTGGAGATCGAGCTGCGGATCAACGGGTCCGCCCGGAGGCTGGACGTGGCGCCACAGGTGAGCCTGCTCGACGCGCTGCGCGAGTACCTGGGCCTGACCGGCACCAAGAAGGGCTGCGACCAAGGCGCGTGCGGGGCCTGCACGGTGCTCGCCGACGGCCGGCGGATCAACGCGTGTCTCGCGTTGGCGGTGCAGTACCAGGGCCGTGAGATCACGACCATCGAAGGGGTCGACCACCCGTTGCAGGAGGCGTTCGTCCGCACCGACGGGTTCCAGTGCGGCTACTGCACGCCGGGCCAGATCTGTTCGGCGATCGGCATGCTCGCCGAGCACAAGGAAGGCGCGCCCAGCGCGGCGACCGAGCACCTCGCCGACACCGGCGGAGAGCTGGACGAGACGGAGATCCGGGAGCGGATGAGCGGCAACCTGTGCCGCTGCGGCGCCTACAACGGCATCGTCTCGGCGATCAAGGAGGTCGCGAAGTGAAGTCGTTCTCCTACCTCAGCGCACCGGACGTGGGCACTGCGCTGCGCACGATCGCGGACAGCGATGACGTGAAGTTCCTCGCGGGCGGGACGAACCTCGTCGACCTCATGCGTGAGGGCATCGAACACCCGGCGACGGTCGTGGACATCACCCGCCTGCCACTCACCGGGATCGAGGAACTGCCCGACGGCACCATCCGCGTCGGCGCACTGGTGAGCAACAGCCGGCTCTCCGCGGACCCCCTCATCCGCACCCGCTACCCGGTGCTGGCCCAGGCCGTCCTGCTCGGGGCATCCGCTCAGCTGCGGAACATGGCGACCGTGGGAGGCAACCTCCTGCAGCGCACCCGCTGCATGTACTTCTACGACGAGGCCTCCGCCTGCAACAAACGCGCGCCCGGCAGCGGCTGCGACGCGATCGGCGGGTTCTCCCGCGGCAGTGCGGTGCTGGGGACGAGCGAGCACTGCATCGCGACGCATCCCTCGGACATGGCGGTGGCGCTGACGATGCTCGACGCGGTCGTCGAGGTGGAGAGCGTGCGCGGTGTCCGGCGCGTCCCGATCGCCGAGTTCCACCGCGAGCCCGGCGACACACCCCACATCGAGACGGTACTGGCCGCCGACGAGCTGATCACGGCCGTCGAGCTGCCGCCGGTGCCCGTGGCGGCGCACTCGCGCTACCGCAAGGTCCGCGACCGAGCGTCGTACGCCTTCGCCCTGGTCTCGGTCGCCGCGGCGCTCAAGGTCGCCGATGACGGCCGCATCGCCGAGGTCCGCCTTGCACTCGGCGGCGTCGCGACCAAGCCGTGGCGGGCCCGCATCGCGGAAGAACTGCTGCTCGGCGCCGAAGCCACCGACGAGAGCTTCGCCCGCGCCGCCGCCGCCGAACTCGCCCCCGCGCTGCCCCTGCCCGACAACGCCTTCAAGATCGACCTGGCCCAGCGGACGGTCGTGGCCGTGCTGCGGAAACTCAACGCTGAGCGGAGCGCATCGTGACCACACACACCTGGACAGGCTCCGAGTCCGGCGCGGACGCTTCCGTGCCCGTCGGGGGCGCCGTCGGCCGACCGGTGGATCGCCGGGACGGCCACGCGAAGGTGACCGGGGAGGTGCGGTTCTCCGCCGAGCACCACTACCCGAACCTCACGTACGCGACGCTGGTCCATGCAACCGTTGCCCGTGGCACGATCACCGGCATCGACACGGCCGCGGCGGCCGCTGTGCCCGGCGTCGTGGCAGTCCTCACCCACCTCGACGCGCCGAGGATCCGGCCGGCACGCAAAGCCAACATCGTGCTGAACCTCGGACCGGACGTGTCGGGCACCAGCCTCGACTACCTCAACACCGATCAGGTCTTCTGGGACGGCCAACCGATCGCCGTCGTGGTCGCCGAGACCTCGGCCGCGGCGAACGAGGCCGCACCGCTCGTCGAAGCGACCTACGACCCGCTGCCCGCGCGGGTGGACTTCGCCGCCGAGCAGCACAACGCCACCCCGGCGAAGGGCGACCTCACCTTCGCCGGCCAGACGAAGAAGGGCGACGCCGAGGCGGCGCTGGCCACTGCGGACGTCTCGGTCGACCTGCGCTACACCACGCCCGGCCTGCAACACAACGCGATCGAGCCGCACGCGACGGTCGCCGTCTGGGACGGTGACCACCTCACCGTGCACGACACCACGCAGGCCATGGACCAGAGCCGCCGCTACCTGGCCTGGCGGTTCGGTGTGCCGGCGTCCCACGTCCGCGTCCACGCCGAATTCTTGGGTGGCGGCTTCGGCGGGAAGTTCGCCGTCTGGCCCGGCACGGTCATCGCGGCGATGGCGGCCAAGGCCGTCGGGCGGCCCGTGCGCCTGGCGCTGAGCCGCACGGCCGTCAACCGCGCCACCGGTGGGCGCACCGCCTCGACCAACCGGATCGCGCTCGGGGCGACCCGCGACGGCCGGCTCACCTCGCTGATCCAGGACAGCGTCACCCGCACCGGCTCGGTCGGGGGTTTGCTCGAGGCGACCAGCTCGCCGGCCCGGCACCTCTACGGCGCCCAGAACATGCTGACCCGGCAGAACCTCGTCGCGATGGATCTGATGCCCAACACCTGGCTGCGCGCCCCCGGCGAGGCGATCGGCAGCTTCGTACTGGAATCGGCGATGGACGAACTCGCCTACGAGCTGTCGATGGACCCGATCGCCCTGCGGCTGCGCAACGAGCCCACAAAGGATCCGACGGGTGGCAAGAAGTTCTCCCAGCGGATGCAGCGTGAAGCCTTCGAGACCGGCGCCGAACGCTTCGGCTGGGCGGACCGCAACCCCGAACCACGCTCCATGCGTGACGGCGAGTGGCTCGTCGGGATGGGCACGGCCACCGCCTACCACCCGACCCTGCGCCTGGTCGCCGACGTCAAGGTACGGCTGAGCGACGACGGCAGCGCGCTCGTGCAGTGCGGTTTCCACGAGATGGGCATGGGCGCCGCGACCGTACAGGCACAGATCGCCGCGGACGCGCTCGGCATCGCGTACGAGAAGGTCCGGGTCGAGTACGGCGACACGGCCCTGCCGGCGGGCCCGATGGCCGGCAACTCCAACCAGACGGCGACGGTGGCCACCAGTCTCCTCGCCGCGTGCGCCGAGCTGACCCGCAAGGTGAGCGCCCTGGCCCGGCGTACGGGCACGACCGGTCAGGCGCCGGCGGCCGCCCTACGCGCGGCGGGGCGCCCGTTCATCGAGGCCTCGGTCGGGTCGGACACCCGGCTGGGAGTGCTGGGCAGTCAGGGCCGCTTCCTGACCACCTTCCTGAAGGACCAGCGCTGGTCCAAGGCCGCCCGCGGCGCGCAGTTCTGTGAGGTACGGGTCAACGCCGACACGGGTGAACTGCGGATCTCGCGCTGGCTCGGCATGTTCGACGTCGGGCGCGTCATCAACCCCAAGACCGCGGTCAGCCAGCTGCGCGGGGCCGTGGTCATGGGGATCGGCATGGCGCTGTCGGAGCAGAGTCTGGTCGATCCCCGCAACGGACGCACCATGAGCGCCGGTCTCGACTCCTACTACGTGCCGGTGCACGCCGACATCCCCGCGATCGACGTCGACTGGCTCGACGAACCGGACAAGACGATGCCTCTGGGAATCATCGGGCTGGGCGAGGTCGGCATGACCGGCGTGGCGGCCGCGATCGCGAACGCGGTCCATCACGCGACCGGCAAGCGGATCCGGGACCTGCCGATCACGCTGGACAAGCTGCTCTGAGACGACGGCAGTTGCGGGACTTGTCGTGCATGCCCTTTCGGGCGCACCTGCACGACGACGGCCCGATCCGCCTACGACGACAAGAAAGAAAATCCCATGCTGGACATCGCTGACGAGCTGAACCGGTGGCTCGAGGAAGGCCGGGACTTCGCCGTGGCCACGGTGGTGGCCGTCGGCGGCAGCGCACCGCGCGGGCCGGGCGCCGCGCTCGCCGTCGACGCCGACGGAACGGCCATCGGCTCGGTGTCCGGCGGTTGCGTCGAAGGCGCGGTCTACGACCTGTGCACCCAGGCGCTCGCCGACGGCCAGACGGTCCGCGAGCGGTTCGGCTACAGCGACGAGGACGCCTTCGCTGTCGGGCTGACCTGCGGCGGTGTCCTCGACATCCTGATCACGCCGGTGCCCGTCGACGCGCCGGGCAGGAAGACATTCCAGACGGCGCTGGCGGCCGCCGCCAGGGGCGAGGCGGCGGCTCTCGCACGCGTCATCCGCGGCCCGGCCAAGCTCCTCGGACGGGCGCTGGCGGTCCGCCCCGACGGATCCTGCGAAGGCGTACTCGGCGGACATCCGGACCTGGACCGCGCCGTCGTCAACGAAACCCGCTCCCTGCTAAACGCCGGGCGCACGGGCACCTTCGACATCGCGCAGGACGGCTCCCACTGCGACCCCGGCCTGAGCGTGTTCGTCGAGTCGAGCGTGCCGCCGCCACGCATGCTCGTCTTCGGCGCCATCGACTTCGCCGCGGCGCTGGTACGCATGGGCAAGTTCCTCGGCTACCACGTCACGGTGTGCGACGCCCGACCCGTCTTCGCCACCCGGACACGCTTCCCCGAGGCCGACGACATCGTGGTCGACTGGCCCCACCGCTACCTGCACCACACCCGCACCGACGACCGCACCGTGGTCTGCATCCTCACCCACGACGCCAAGTTCGACGTCCCCCTCCTGGAGACGGCCCTGCGCCTGCCGGCCGCCTACATCGGCGCGATGGGCTCCCGCCGCACCCACCAAGACCGCAACCGCAGACTCCGCGAAATCGGCCTCACCGAAGCCGAACTGACCCGACTGCACTCGCCGATCGGCCTGGATCTGGGCGCCCGTTCACCTGAGGAGACGGCCCTGTCCATCGCGGCCGAGATCGTCGCCGCCCGCTACGGCGGAACAGGCCTGCCCCTGAGCGACTCACACACACCGATCCACCACGACACCGAAGGGCGCCGACCGGGGGCGATCGGCGCGAGTGGCCGCGTGACGCGACCGCGAGCCGACTGTCAGGACGACCGGAACGCCGTGAGCCCGGTTCGTGTCGGCGTGGCATGAACGATCACCCCACCCGCCTGAGGGCCGAGCGTCCGACTCGGTCTTCGATGCCTGGGCAGCCTCTCGACTTGGCATTTGGAAACCGATCGGTTTACGATGATACGAAACCGGCCGGTTTCCGTTTGGGGGCGGCCGGGACCGTGATCCACGGGTGCCGTCGACTGCTTCGCCGACCGCAGCCGGGGCGCCGGCGGGGCTCATCCTCAACGGTCAACGCGAGCCGTGCTGAAGGGTTTTGACGCAGAAAGTCCCCGGCGGGCGATGGTGCCGTCCGGTCTCCTCCCGATGTAGCTGTGTTGTCCAAGCCGGAGTAAGTCATGAATGGAATTCACCCCTTCCGCGTGCTGCGGGCGAAACCCCTGTGGATCGCCAGCGGCGTCATCACCGGCGTGCTCGCGCTGCTGTTCGCCGTGCTGTACGTCGGCGCCAACATCGACCCGGCCGGCCACATGAAGAACCTGCCCGTCGGTCTGGTCAACGCCGACAAGGGAGCCTCGGTCGGCGGCAAGCAGGTCAACCTGGGGGCCCAGATCACCGACTCGATCAAGAAGTCCACCGCCAGCGGGGACAAGGTCGACTGGAAGGTGATGGACGAGCGGGAGGTGAAGGAGGAACTCGGCAAGGGCAAGCTGTACGGCGCGCTCGTCGTCCCCGCCGACTTCACCTCCTCCACCACCGCCCTGACCGGAACCACGACCACCGGGACCCCGGTGCGTCCGACACTGACGGTGCTCACCAACCAGTCGGCCGGCAGCCTGGGCTCCGGCCTGGCCCGGACCGCGACGACCCAGGCGGCCGAGAGCGCCTCACTCCGCATAGGCCAGGAATTGACAGCACAGACCGGCGCCCAGCAGGCAAAGCTGCCCACCGCGGCACGCGTCCTGCTCGCCGACCCCGCCGCCGTCACGGTGAAGGACGGCCATCCACTCGACTCGCACAGCGGTCTCGGCCTGACGGCGTTCTACTACGCACTCGCTCTCGTGGTGTGCGGCATGCTCTCCGCCAATGTGATCAGCGGCCAGGTCGACCACGCCCTCGGCTACACCCACAACGACATGGGCCCGCTGCGCCTGCACCGCCCACTGATCCGGGCGACCCGGGTACAGACCCTCGCCATCGCCGGCACCCTCATGGCGGCCCTGTCCCTGCTGATGGGCACCCTGGTCATGGTCGGCGCGGTCGGCATCATGGGCATGGACGCCTCCCACCTGCCGCTCCTGTGGCTGTACTCGGTGGCCGCCATCGCCGTCTCCGGGATCGGCGCGCTCACCCTCCTCGCCGTCTTCGGCACGCCCGGCATGCTCGTAGCCACGCTGGTCTTCATCGGGATGGCGGTGCCAACGGCCAACGCCACCACGCCGATTCAGGCGCTGCCCGGCTTCTACCGCTTCCTCGCTGAGTTCGAGCCGCTGCGGCAGATCGCCGGCGGGATCCGCTCGATCCTTTACTACGACGCGCAGGGTGACGCGGGTCTGACCCGAGGCTGGGTGATGATGGCCGTCGGCCTCGCGGCCGCCGCACTGTTCGGGTTCGGCGTGCTGGGGTGGTACGACCGCAAGGGACTGCACCGCATCCCGGCCGAGACGGAGCCCGAGAAGAACGCCACCCCGGTGTAGCCAAACCCCTCCCGCATCACCCAGGACGGGGCCGTCGAGCGGAGTGGCCCCCGTGTGCCGCCCCCGTGGGGACGAGGGGCGTGCGCACCATCAGGGCTCGGCGACGGTCTTTCCCCCGAGACCGTCGCCGAGCCTCTGCGCGGACTCCAGGTGCCCACGGCGCCGAGCGGCTCCCGACACCCCCGGAAACCGATCAGTTTTCATTTCGTTCGATTCGAGTTAACCTCGCGATATGACCCTCGAGACGAAGTCAACTTCCAGGGAGCGGCTGCTGGAGGCGGCGGCCACGCTCACCTACCGAGACGGCGTCAACATCGGCGTCGACGCGCTGTGCAAGGCGGCAGGAGTGTCGAAGCGCTCCATGTACCAGCTGTTCGAGAGCAAGGACGACCTGCTGGCAGCAAGCCTCAATGAGCGCGCCTCCGCCTTTGTGGCCGGGCTCCTGCCGTCGGCGGCCGACGGCCGCTGCCCCCGCGAGCGGATCCTGCACGTCTTCGATCAACTGGAGTCGCAGGCGGGCGCGCCCGACTTCCTGGGCTGCCCGTACCTGTCTGTGCAGATCGAGTTGAAGGACCAGAGTCACTCGGCGAGCCAGGTGGCACACCGGATCAAGGCGAATCTGACGGCTTTTTTCCGTACCGAGGCCGAACAGGGCGGCGCGAGCGACCCTGACCTGCTGGCCCGGCAGCTGATCCTGGTCTTCGACGGCGCCAGCGCCCGCGCGGGAATCGGTGCCGACACGATGACGGGACTCGTCGCCCCCACAGTGGTCACCCTGCTCGACACGGCAGGCGTACGCTGACCCGTCGTCTTCCCGGAAGGTTTCCTTGCCTCCCGGCTACTTCCCCGCACCCCGGGGGAAGCCCGATGGCGATCGCAGCACACCCGCAGGAAAAGACGCTGGCCGGCTGACGCTTGCCCGTGTCTGAGCACACCTGCAGGAAAGGACCCACCACGATATTGACCCTGGATCACCGGGAACTACGGTGTCAGGATGGATGATGTCGAGGTCGTCGCACGCACGCGGATCAATGGTGGGCACCCCGTCGAGCGGTTGGTTTGCCATCCACGGCTTCCGCTGTTCGCCTGCCTGGATTCGGGACGTCCTGCGCTCAGCATCTGGACCTGCGACGCGGGGCAGCTGCGCGAACTCGGTTCAGTCGGCGCCGACTCAGCTGTCTACGGCGAGGCCTTCGGACGGAAACGATCCCAACGTACACCCGCCGTGACATGGCATCCCGAGCAGCCGCTGCTCATGGTGGCCAGTGAAGGCAAAGTGGTGCAGTGGAAACCCTCCGGACCGACCGCACTGGACAACGTGCCGCCCGCTGCCGGATACGACAGCCTGGCGTTCAGCCCGGACGGTCACACCTTGTGGGCATCACCGTCATCAGACGGTGAAGACGACGCATGGGAACGCTCGGATGTCCTCGACCTCGCTTCGGGAACCGTCACCGCCGGCCCACGTTGGGACACAGGCGTCACGGAGCATCCGGGCGGCGGGCTGGTGGCCACGCTCGCCAGCGATCAGGGAGCGACGCTCGTGCTGTTCGCCCGGGTCGGTCTCGACGCCGCGCCAGCGGCGATGCGCCTGCTGCGACACGCATCGATCTTGGACGCCGACGGCTACGAGACCCCGATCTTCAGCCCCGACGGACGCCATCTGGCGATCCGGGGCAACGCGTACGGCAACTCACTGGACGTCTTTGAGTTCCCCTCACTCCGCCGTGTCTTCACGACATCTCTCGGCGAACCCAGCCCGGGTTACCCATATCCACAAGAGTGGCTCGACCAGATGCGCGCCTGGTCACGCCACAACATCGCCTTCGGAACCCGACCCGGCGTGCTCTGGGTCGGAACTCCGACAGGGACACTCATCGAGGTCGACATCGAGGGTCCAGCCGCGATGGAGCACGACGTGCTGGGAGGCTCCCCGATCTCCGCGCTGGGCCGCACGGCGACGGGTGAACTCGTCATCGCCGGCAACGCGGGTGACGTCGTGCTTCTGCCCGTGGACACCGTCTCCACCAAGGCTGAAGGCGCGAACGACACCGCGCCTAGGGCCGCAGTGACAGCCTTCTTGGACGCAACTTCCGAACTTCCCGACGATGCCTCTCTGGAGACCGATCTGGTTCTCACTGACGGAGTCGCCACCTGGGATTCAGACGATCTGGCAACCATCGACACGGCATCGGCAACAGATCCGATGTGGCTCCAACTTCAAGCGGCCATCAACAACGTCCGCAACCAAGAGAAGTGACCTGGCCAGGGTTGAACTGCCCCAGCGGGAGCCGCCGGCTTCTGGATGCGCGGATGGTTCCTAAGCTCCCACCGCACGGTCTTCGGCGGGCGCCGTGCGCGTTGTGCTGGGTGACGACTCCTTCGGCGGCACCGCCGGCATCCCCAGGAACGGCAGTTTCAGTGCACCGAAAGCCTCCGACGGGACGGCCGGGTGTCTGGGTGCCACGGGCTTCAGCCGTTCGTACGCTGCTCCTGGTGCCGGACGCGGGTCCCTCTCGCCCTTGTTGGGCCAGTACGACATCGCCCGCTCGGCCTGGGCCGTGATCGTGAGGGACGGGTTGACGCCGAGGTTCGCCGAGACGGCCGCGCCGTCGACGACAAGGATGCCGGGGTGGCCGTACAGCCGGTGATACGGGTCGATCACGCCCCTCTCGGGGGAGTCGCCGATGGGGCAGCCGCCCAGGAAGTGCGCGGTCAGCGGCGTGCCCATCAGCTCACCCACATTGCTGCCCGCGAAGCCGCCTATCTCGGCGGCGATGACGGAGGCGGCCTCCGAAGCCGCCCTGATCTGCTTGGGGTTGGGGCTGCCATGGCCCTGCCGAGTCATCAACAGGCCCTTTCCCATGCCCTGCGGCTTCAGATAGCTCGTCAGGGAGTTGTCCAGGCACGGCATGACCAGGCCGATGATCGTCCGCTCGGACCAGCGCCGGTTCGAGAGCGAGCGGGCCGCGAGCAGCGGGTGTCTCGCCATGTTGACCAGCCAGCCCCAAACCCTCGACGAGCCTTCGGCGCAGGGGACTTGGAAGACGAATCCCGGACCCATCAGGCTCGGTCCCTTGCCATAGCGGACGGGTTCGATGTGGGTGTTGTCGTCGGGGTGGATCGAGGACGTGATGGCGACCCCATGAGTGAAGTCGGCGCCCTGCTCGCCGACAATTTCGCGGTGGCGTCGGCTGCTGGCGTGCACGCTTACCAGGGCTTCGGAGTTGGTGCGGGTCAGTTCCCCCAATCTCGCTGAGAGATGGGGCAGTTGGCCGCCTTCCTTCATCCGGTGCAGCAGGGTCTGGGTGCCGTACGTGCCGTACGTGCCGTACGTGCCAGCCGCGAGGGCGACCCGGCGGGCCTTGAAAGCCCGGCCCCGGCCCTTGTTCTTGCGCTCCGTCGGGACAGCCCGGACCGTGTAACCGTCGCGGGAGTCGTCCGTGACGGACACGACGGTTGTCATGGGGTGGACGACGGCGCCCGCCTTCTCAGCGAGGTGAAGGTAGTTCTCGTTGAGGGTTGTCCCTTGTCATCCAATCGAGTCGCTTGACAGCGAACCCAGTCGTTTCGGCTTCTTTGACAGTGAACTTAGTCGTGTCAGGTGAGCGATCCAGTAGCCGTCAATGAGACGGGGGTTGCTGGTGACGGGCCGGTGTTCCGGCCCTGCGCTATTGGGGGAGGGTGACCAGGATGCGGCCGTGGCCACCGCCGGCGTCGACGTGGTCGTGAGCCTTGGCGATGTCGTCCAGCGGGTAACAGTCGCCGACGGCGAAAGTAAGGGCGCCGACGGCGGCGGCGGAGGTGAGGTCGCGGGCGGCCTGGCGCTTGGCCTCGGCGGGGAAGTCGTCGCTGCCGAGCAGCCGCAGGGTGACGTTGTTGAACAGCAGAGGCCAGAAGGGAATCTCAGTGCGGTCCGCGCGGGTGGCGTAGGCGGCGATGACGGCCCCCTGGGCGGCGACGGCGTTGTCGAGATCGGCGTTGTCGGACAGCGCGACCTCGATGATCCGGTCGACGCCCCGTGGCGCGTACGAGCGGATGGCAGCGGCGGGCTCGCCAGTGTCCAGGGCGATGGCGTGGGTGACGGCCGGGTCGACGCGGTCGAGGTCCGCGGTGCGGCGGACGGTGGCGATCACGGTGGCGCCGGCCCAGTGGGCGAGCTGGGCGGCAAGGGAGCCAACGCCGCCGAGAACTCCGTGGACCAGGACCAGTTGGCCGTCGACCGGGCCGTCGGCGAAGACGGTGCGGTGGGCGGTGATGCCGGGGATGCCGAGGCTCGCGCCCAGCTCGTCACTGAGGTGGTCGGGCAGGGGTGCGGCCTGGTGGTCGGGTACGACGGTGTACTGGGCGGCGGTGCCGAAGGGGCGGTAGGACTGGGCGCCGTATACCCAGACCCGTTGTCCGACGCGGTGGACGTCGACTCCGGCGCCCACGGCGTCGATGACTCCGGCGCTGTCGCTGTGCGGGATCACCCGCGGGAAGGGCATGGACGAGCCGAGCCAGCCGCGCCGTTTCTTGGTGTCGCCGGGGTTGACGCCCGAGACGGTGACGCGGACGCGGACCTCGCCGGGGCCGGGGACGGGATCAGGGAGTTCACCGACGTGCAGGACATCGGCGGCGGAGCCCTGGTCGTCGTACCAGGAAGCAAGCATGGGGATACCTCCGTGGACAGTCAGCTCGCGGGAGCGGCGGGCGCATGCGGATCGCTGTCGGTGCATGCGGTGTCGAATGCGGGCGGTTCCTCCCCGAGGGTCTCGCGCAGCCAGGTCCGTTCGGTGCGGCTGGTGGCGCGGGCGGTGAGCAGCATGCCCCGCCGGTAGGGGTCGGCGATCTCCTCGGCACGCAGGGGCCGCTCGTTGTCGTAGAAGAAGCTCGCCGGTTCTTCCAGGAACTCCAGCCGTCTGCGCAGCACCGCGTGCTGTTCGGCCACGTCGGGCAGGTGGGAGAGGAAGGCCAGGACGACGTAGAACCGGGTGAAGTCGGTGATCTCGTGGTCGGCGGGCTTGCTCAGGCGCTGAAGCATTTCGGCCCGCCCGGCCGCGGTCAGGCTGAGCACGTACCGGGCCGCCCCCGCGGCCGGGTCGGCGCGCCGCTCGATCAAGCCCGCCCTGGTCAGGCGATTGATCGCCGGATACAGGCTGCCGTCACTGACCGGCCGCGTGTAACCGGTCAGCTGTGAGACGCGGCGGCGCAGCTCGTGTCCAGGCAGGGGTCCCTCGGCGAGGAAGCCGAGTATCGCGAGTTCCAGCATGAGTCCATCTTCGCACGCGAACATCGAATCGATGTGAACATCGATTCGATGTTACGCTCGCAGCTACGCGCCCAAACGTCTCTGGAGAGGCACAGCAAGATGCCATCACAGTCCACCGAGTCAGTGATGAACCGTTTCGTCGAGTTCATCAACACGGGCAACGAGGATCTCGCCCGCGAGGTCATTTCTCCGGACGCGGTGTTCCACGCACCCAGCCACCCGGAACCACTGCGGGGGCCCGATGGGTACATGGAAGTCATCGGGATGATGCGCAGCGCCTTCCCCGACGTCCAGTGGACGCTGGAGGAGACGGTCACCGAAGGCGACACCGTGGCCGCACGGTTCACCATGCGGGGAACCCACGACGGTGAATTCTTCGGGATCCCGGCGAGCAGCAACAAGATCTCGGTGCAGGCCATGAACTTCTACTACCTGGCCGACGGCCGGATCGTCGGCGAACGGGGCCAGCCCGATCTCCTCGGGGTGATGCAGCAGATCGGTGCCGTACCGGCGCCGTGAACCTCGTAGCGCCGCGTGAGCCCGCTATCGCGCGGAACTACCGCTGCCGGGAGGTACGTCGCCCCGGCAAAAGGGGAAGGCCCACACCGGCCCGCGGGCGGCTGACGCAGGTTCACTGCAAGAGGCTGGCCTTCCATGTGACGTTCCTTGCCATCCAACCCAGTCGGCGCAGGCGGCCAGGGGGTTCGGGCCGAAAGAAGCGTCACGCGACTGCGTTGACAGCGAAGTTGGTCCGCGCAGGTCAGCGACTTCGGCCCGACCAACTTCGCCGTCAAAGGACAAGGGTGTTCTTCGCGCCCTGGCGGCAGCCGGTCATGCACGCGCCGCACTCGGTGCAGGCCTTGCGGGCCGGGCCCGCCCCGCCGAAGTAGGGGTCCGGCACCTGCTCGCCCGGTCGTGCCTTCGCCGTGCCGTCGGCGTCCTCGCCGTCGCCGAAGAAGACGCCGACCGGCGCCATGTGGAAGCTGTCGCCGACGCCCATCCGCTCGGCGGCCGCCTTCAGGTATACGTCGGACGGGGTCATCGTCGGGTTGAGCCGCACTCCGAGCATGCGCCGGGCCTGGTCGTAGTACGGAGTCAGCTCGTCCTGCCAGTCGGTGATGTCCTTCCACTGCGGGTCCTCGAAGAACGGTTTGGGCGGTTCGTAGAGGGTGTTGGCGTAGTTGAGCGAACCGCCGCCCACGCCCGCGCCGGCCAGTACCACGACGTTGCCCAGCGGATGGATGCGCTGGATGCCGTACAGGCCGAGCCTGGGTGCCCAGAGGTAGTTCTTGATGTCCCAGGAGTGCTTGGGCAGCGAGTCGGGCGTGAAACGGCGGCCCGCCTCCATCACGCCCACGCGGTAGCCCTTCTCGGTGAGCCGAAGGGCGGTGACGGACCCGCCGAAGCCGGAACCCACGATGATCACGTCGTAGTCGTATGCGGGGTCGTCTTTCTGCTCGTCCTGCTTCTCGGAAGAGTTCTTCCGTGACATGTGCTCTTCTCATTGAGAACGGGTGAGGTCTGGCGAAGTAGGACGAGACGTCGGTCAATCGGCGAGCCGCTCCGGGCAGGCAGGGTCACCACGCCCCACCCTGGCTGTCAGTCGAGGGTGGTGGTGGAGCCGGACGGCGACCAGCGGGGCGTGTCGATCGGTGAGTAGTACGTGTCCTTCTGGTCCAGGCGCTCCATCCGGCGTCCGGAGTGCTCCTGGAGCACCGCGGGGTCGAGCGGTGTCTCGAACGCGTTGTTCACCAGGGTGTATTCGGCGGCAAGTCGTCCCACCGGAGCGATGGCACCGAAGTCGATCCGGCCGCCCACATAGAGGTCATCCTGGATGTAGAAGCGCACCACATTGCCCCAGACGATGTTGTTGAGTCCGTCGGGCGCCGAGAAGATGTGCTCGACGGTGCACTCGAACGCGATGGGGGCGCCCTTGATGCGCGGCGGACGGACGGCTTCGGACGGCTCCTTCTCCAGCCCGACCGCGTCGAACTCGTCGACGTCGGGCTCGAATTCGAAGGCGCTGCGGTTCAGCCCCTCGATTTGCGGCAGGGTGGCCATGTTGGTGACGAACTCGCCGGTGTCCCGGATGTTGACGAAGCTGTCCTTGAGTGTGGCACCGTCCGAGCGCGGCTGGAACGACAGCGAGATCCGCGGCGGCTTGCGCCCGACGACCGTGAAGAAGGAGATGGGGGCCAGGTTGCCCACGCCTTCGGTGGACAGGGTGCTCACCCAGGCGATGGGGCGAGGGATGACGCTGCCGATGAGCAGCTTGTAGGCGGACTTCGCGTCCAGGTCGGCGGAGTCGATGATCATGTGGCGTCCTTCGGTAAGTGGGGGAGGGTTCGGGTCAGCGGCCCTTGAAGGGCAGAACGGGGCGGGGGTGCCCCTCCTTGAGGGCCTTGGCCGCGGAGGCCAGGCCGTCCTTGACGTCCTCGGTCTCGAAGAGCGGGACGGCGAGGTCGAACAGCTGCTGGTCGGCGGCGGGGGTGCCGCCAGTGGCCCAGGAGCGCAGCAGCGCCTTGTGCACGACGTGCGCCCGGGTGGGGCCTGCGGCGATCTTGCGGGCGAAGGCCTCGGTTGCAGCGCGGAGTTCATCGTCCGGGACGACGCGGTTGATGACGCCGGCCTCGGCCATGACCGCGGCGGGTACCTGCTCGGAGGTCAGTGCCCATTCGTAGGCGCGGGCCCGGCCGGCCCGTTCGGCCACGCGGTGGATCCCGCCGAGGAGGGTGATGATGCCGAGCGACTGCTCGGGATGGCCGAAGCGGGCGCTTTCGCCGGCGAGGATGATGTCGGCCCGCAGCGCGAGCTCGAAGCCTCCGCCGAAGCACAGCCCCTGCACCGCGGCCACGACCGGGATCGGGAGCTGTTCGAACCGGTTGATCACGGCCAGGGCGTGGTCGAAGTCGGCCCGCAGGCTGGTGCGGTCGGCGTTGACCCAGGGGCGGAAGTCGCCGCCGTAACTGAAGTCGGGGCCCTCGGCCCGCAGTACGACGGCGCGGGCCGGGCTGCGGGTGATGGCGTCGACGGCGTCGCTGAGCTCCTGGGCGAACTCGGGGGCGAAGCGGTTCTGCGGGGGGTTGTCCAGGACGATCGTGGCGACGTCGCCGTCGAGGGAGTGGGTGAGAACGGACATGGAACTTCCTTGGCTCGGGGCGGCGCGTGCTCGCCGTCGGTCAGGTGAGGTGCTCGCGGAACCAGTCCGGGGCGGACTGCACGGCGATGGGAAACTGCGTGCTCCACGGGGCGAAGTGGCCACCCGCGTGCTGCCCGGGTGGAGCGCACGGTGACGGTGAGGTCATCGCTCGCCAGGGCAGGACGGCCGGGCGGCTCACCGCGCAGGTCCGCCCGTTCGTCCTCGTCGAAACCCTCCTCCAGCGTCGTCGCGTCCTCCGCCGGGAGGCGGCGCTGCCCCTGCTCGTGGCCGCTGATGGTGGGCACGACCAGGCGCTGCCCCTGCTCGT
>NZ_JBEXDZ010000185.1:0-17045 GCF_040606085.1 Streptomyces sp. NPDC005485
CTCGACCCCCGGGCTGCCGGTACGTCTCTGCCCGTCGCGTAGCCGGCCCCCAGCCGAGTTTCGCCATGCTCGACCCCCGGGCAGTACGCCCACGCGGCGACGGGCAGGACGTACCGGCACGGACCCGACCCACCCACCGCACCCCCTGCGACAGGCGCCCACGCCAGCAATGTCACCCACGCAACCGCCCCCCACAATGCGGCCAAGGACTGGCCCCCCGCCGCACATAAAGCTTCTTCGCCCGGAACGTCTGTTCGGTGGCCGGCGCGTCCTGAGGACGCCCCGCGCCGCCAAGGCTGTGCCAGGTGTGCGTGTCGAACTGGTAGAGCCCGCCGTACGTACCGGAGGGATCCACCGCCCCCGCCCGCCCCCCGGACTCACACGCGGCAAGCCCGGACCAGTTCAGATGGTCCGCGCCCTGCACAGACGTCGGCGGCGGCTTCGTGCCGACCTTCACGACCTGCGTCCGGGGCTCCCGCACCACCTCGGTCCTCACTTGCCGCGGCTTCTGCTTGACACCGTTGACGATCCGCAGCGAGTACGTGATCCGCCGCACCCCGGCCTGCCCGGCCTGCTCGACGACCTCGGTCCCCCGGAAGAGCGAGGAGTCGTCCGTGCGCCGCACATCGAACGGGATCGGCTCCTCGCGGACCTCCTTCGACCCGGTGACCCGCATGACGGTGACGGTCTGCCCGTCACGAGGAAAGGTCCCGGGCGCGACGGACGTGGTGTCCTGCCCGTGGAGGGTGATCCCGGCCTCCGCGACGGCGTCGCCGACGGTCGCGGCATTGGTGCGGATGGTCCGTGCCTGCCCGTCGGCCATGACGGTGACGGTCCGTTCGGTGCGGACGTCGAGGGAGAGCCCGGCGCGCCCGATCGGCTGGGAGCGCGAGGTCGACACGTAGGCGCCCTCCGCCCGCACCCCGAGCTGCCTGAGTGCCCCGTCCACGGTGTGCGCGGTGGTCCACACCTGGCGCCGCTGCCCGTCGAGGGTGAGGCGGACGGGCCGCCCGTAGCGGACGGCGACCTCGTCGCCGCTGGCGAGGGCGGTACCGGGGGCGGGCGCGACGATGTCGTGCTCCCCCACCCGTACGCCTTCGTCGGCGAGGAGTTCGGTGACGTCGTCGGCGAACGTGTGCAGCGTGCGCGGCTTGCCGTCGACGCTGAGCTCGATGGCTTTGTCGTTGGCGACGAAGGCGGAGGTGCCGCCGGCGAGGAAGGCGACGACCAGCGCCTGCGGGAGGAGCCGCCGCAGCGGATCGGGCCGCTCGCCGGTCCGCTTGCGCCGTGCCTCCCGCCGCGCCGAGGCACGCCCCCCGACCTCGGAGAGGGTGTCGCCCGCGCCCCCTGGGACCCCCGAGGCACCCGCGGCCCCCTGCCGGGGAAGCCGCGGCTCGGTCGGCGCCTCGGACCCGGCGGAAGGCGCCGGCTCCCACGCCTCGTACGCGGGCCGATACGTGTCGAGGGGCTCACCCTGGCCGTAGGGCGGCGGCTCAGGACTCTCGTACGCCGGGTCATACGTCCCGTACGACCCGTCCATCTCGTACGACCCGTCCATCTCGTACGTCTCGTACTGCGAGTTGCTCACGACGACGCTCCAGGGGCTCCTGATCGGGGCGAGGGCGACCAGAACCTAGCGGAGCGGTCGTCACTCTCCCAAGCAACGCCGCTACGCAGTGTCGCGACACGCTCCCGCGCGCGCCCCCGGAAAAGGCCTGGAAGCGTTATGCGTCAGAAATCGAACGCGCGGGCAGTGTTGGCGGCGACCGCCTCTGCCAGCGCGTCCACCTCGACCCCCCGCACCGCGGCCATGGCGCGCAGCGTGACCGGAATGAGATAGGGAGCGTTGGGCCGTCCGCGGTACGGCGCGGGCGTCAGGAAGGGCGCGTCGGTCTCGACGAGGACGAGTTCCGCGGGGGCGACGGCGAGCGCGTCGCGCAGCGGCTGGGCGTTCTTGAAGGTCATGTTGCCGGCGAAGGACATGAAGTATCCGGAGCGGGCGCAGACCTCGGCCATGGCGGCGTCGCCGGAGTAGCAGTGGAAGACGGTGCGCTCGGGGGCGCCCTCTTCCTTGAGGATGCGCAGGACGTCGCCGTGGGCGTCGCGGTCGTGGATGACCAGCGCCTTGCCGTGCCGCTTGGCGATCTCGATGTGGGCGCGGAAGGAACGCTCCTGGGCGGCCTTGCCCTCGGGCCCGGTGCGGAAGTAGTCGAGGCCGGTCTCGCCGACGCCCTTGACCTGCGCAAGGGCGGCGAGCCGGTCGATCTCGGCGAGGGCGTCGTCCAGCGCGGTGTCCCCGCCCGGCTGCCGGGCGCCCTGCCGGGACCACCCGTCGGGGTCGCCGTGGACGATACGCGGCGCTTCGTTGGGGTGCAGTGCGACGGTCGCGTGGACGGCGTCGTACGCGGCCGCGGTCTTCGCCGCCCAGCGTGACCCGGCGAGGTCGCAGCCGACCTGCACGACCGCGCTCACACCGACCGCCGCGGCCTTGGCAAGCGCGTCCTCGACAGTGCCGGACTGCATGTCGAGGTGGGTGTGGGAGTCCGCGACGGGCACCCGGAGGGGCTCGGGAAGCGGGGGCGCGTCGTTGGTGCCGCGGGCCGAGGTGTTCGAAGGCATGCCCCGATCCTACGAACGGGGCATGCCCACCGGACTCCCGGAGGCGGTCAGCCGGCCTTGCGGTGGTGGAAGGGGTGCAGCAGATCCGACAGGTGCCAGTGGTGCTCCCCGCTCTGTGGGGCCCCCTCGGGCGCCCCCTCGGCCTTCCGCGCCGCCGGGGCCCGGTGCGGCTGATGCATCGACTTCAGCGCGGAGGACACCTGCCCGGGCCGCATGATGCGCACGACATGGCTGTCGCAGTTCAGGCAGGAGGGCCGGCTCAGCGGCGAGGGCACGACCTGGCCGTCCGCCACGTACGTCACGAACTCGCTGCCTTCGGCGTCGCGGTGGTGCTCGATCTCGTACGACTGCTCCCAGCCGTGCCCACAGCGCATGCAGGCGAAGGAATACGACTCGTGAACTACGGCGGTGGCCGCGGCGGCGTTGCCGCCGCTCTGCCCTGCGATCTCGCTCATGCCAGCTCCTCTGTCCGCTGGACAGCACCCCCGCCGGGGCGGAGGTGAGGGACGGGTGCGTCCCTTCAACCAGTGGACGCTTCTACCGGCGGATGCGCATCAAGCCTGTCGAGTGTTGGAGGCGATTTGGTCTTTCCTTGTCGCAACACCCCTGGTCCCAGGCCTGGGCTTTGCTTTTCACGCTACTCCTTTGCCCGCTTATGGCGTGCTGCGGGCGGCGTTTTTGGCGGCGACGACGGCATCGAAGACGTCCCTCTTGGGAAGCCCTGCCTCGGCGGCGACGGCGGCGATCGCCTCCTTGCGTCGCTCCCCTGCCTCCTCGCGCACCTGCACCCTGCGTACCAGCTCGTCCGCGTCGAGTTCCCCGGCCGCTTTCTCGGGTGCGCCCTCGACGACGACGGTGATCTCGCCGCGGACGCCCTCGGCGGCCCACGCGGCGAGTTCGCCCAGCGGCCCCCGCTTGACCTCCTCGTACGTCTTGGTCAGCTCGCGGCAGACGGCGGCCCGTCGCTCGGCGCCGAACGCCTCGGCCATCGCGGCGAGCGTGTCGTCGAGCCGGTGGGGCGCCTCGAAGTACACGAGGGTCCGGCGCTCCTCGGCGACTTCCTTCAGCCGTGAGAGCCGTTCCCCGGCCTTGCGCGGCAGGAAGCCCTCGAAGCAGAACCGGTCGACGGGCAGCCCGGACAGCGCGAGCGCGGTGAGGACGGCGGACGGGCCGGGTACGGCGGTGACCTTGATGTCCTTCTCGACGGCGGCCGCGACCAGCCGGTATCCGGGGTCGGACACGGACGGCATCCCGGCGTCGGTCACGAGCAGGACCCGCGAGCCGGCCAACAGCGCGTCGACGAGCTCGGGCGTGCGCGCCGACTCGTTGCCCTCGAAGTACGACACCACGCGCCCCGAGGTCTGCACCCCGAGCGCCTGGGTGAGGCGCCGCAGCCGCCGGGTGTCCTCGGCGGCGACGACATCGGCGCCGGCCAGTTCCTGGGCGAGCCGGGGCGGCGCGTCCGCGACGTCGCCGATGGGCGTACCCGCGAGCACGAGGATTCCGGCGGGGCTGGTTCCGGTGGGGCTGGTTCCTGTCACGGTTCCATCCTCGCAGGGCCGGCTCTGCTCAATTGGCCAGGCCGGATCAGGGAGCGGTGCCTGGCGCGGTGCATCGCAAGGCGGAGGAGGGCGTCGACGCGGAGCGTCGGTGACCGACGACAACGCCGCGAGGTGCCGTGCCAGGCACCGCGAGCCCGGCATGGCCAATTGAGTAGGGCCAGGCACGGGACTCCCACAGATGGGTTCCCTACGATGGCGCGGTGACCAGTACCGCGTCCTCCACGGACACCCGGCAGGGCCAGGCCGCCGAAGAGCAGCGGCCGTCGTGGCAGCAGCGGCTGCGCCGCTTCGGATACACGGCGCCGTCGAGAAGCGATGTGCGTGACCGCCTCGTGCCGCCGTACACCCGGCCCAGCCCACGTATCTGGGCCATGCTCGGCCTGCGCCAGGAGGTGGGCGAGCGCATCACCCGCTGGTCGGGGTGGGGCGGCCCGCTGCTCGTGACGCTGATGGCCGGGCTGATGCGGTTCTGGCACCTGGGCAGCCCGAAGGCGGTGATATTCGACGAGACGTACTACGCCAAGGACGCCTGGGCGCTCATCCACCGCGGGTTCGAGACCAACTGGGCCAAGGACGCCAACGACCTGGTCCTGCAGGGCGGCAGCCAGGTCAGCCCCACCGGCGACGCCGCGTACGTCGTGCACCCGCCGGTCGGCAAGTACGTCATCGGGCTCGGCGAGTGGATCTTCGGGTTCGACCCGTTCGGCTGGCGGTTCATGACGGCGGTGCTCGGCACGCTCTCCGTCCTGCTGCTGTGCCGGATCGGCCGCCGGATCTTCCGTTCGACGTTCCTGGGCTGCCTGGCGGGCGCGCTGATGGCGGTGGACGGCCTGCACTTCGTGATGAGCCGCACCTCGCTGCTCGACGGCGTGCTGATGTTCTTCGTGCTCGCGGCCTTCGGCTGCCTGGTCCTCGACCGTGACAGGGCGCGTGCCCGGCTCGCGGCGGCGCTGCCCGCCGACGCGGACGGTGTCGTACGCCCGGACCCGCACATCGCCGAGACGACCCGCCTCGGCCGGCGGCCCTGGCGCTGGGCGGCCGGTCTGATGCTGGGCCTGGCGCTGGGCACCAAGTGGAACGCGCTGTACATCCTGGCCGCGTTCTGTGTGATGGCGGTCCTGTGGGACGTGGGCGCGCGCCGGGTCGCGGGCGCCCGGCACCCGTACACGGCCGTCCTCAAGCACGACACGGGCCTGGCGTTCCTGGCCACCGTGCCGGTCGCGGTCGCCGTCTACCTGGTCTCCTGGACGGGCTGGATCCTCTCCCCGACCAACGGCAGCGGCGGCTACTACCGCAACTGGGCCGCGACCGACGGCAAGGGCGGCAGCTGGACGTTCCTGCCGGACTGGCTGCGCAGCCTGTGGCACTACGAGCACGAGGTGTACAAGTTCCACGTCGGCCTGTCGTCCCCGCACACGTACCAGTCGAACCCGTGGAGCTGGATCGTCGACGGCCGCCCGGTGTCGTACTTCTACGAGTCCCCGGCGCCCGGCAAGGACGGCTGCCCGGTCGACGCGGGCGAGAAGTGCGCCCGTGAGGTCCTGGCGATCGGCACCCCGCTGCTGTGGTGGGCGGCCTGCTTCGCGGTGCTGTACGTGCTGTGGCGCTGGGCGTTCCGTCGCGACTGGCGGGCGGGCGCGATCGCGTGCGGCATCGCGGCGGGCTATCTGCCCTGGTTCATGTACCAGGAGCGGACGATCTTCTACTTCTACGCGGTCGTCTTCGTCCCGTTCCTGTGCCTGGCCGTGGCGATGATGATCGGCGCGATCCTCGGCCCACCCGGCTCCGGCGAACGCCGCCGGGTGATGGGTGCGACGGCCGCGGGCGTCCTGGTCCTGCTGATCGCCTGGAACTTCATCTATTTCTGGCCGCTCTATACCGGAACGGCTATTCCGATCGATTCCTGGCGATCCCGTATGTGGCTGGACACCTGGGTCTAACGATTCAGAGAACGCTTACCCCACGGGCCACTCCCTCCGCATACAGTGCGATGCAGACCACCATTTCTGAACGCGTTCAGAAGTTCGGGGAGGGGTCCACGGGGAGGGAAGCGCCCGATGCGCAAGGGGGCAAAGGCCGCCATCGTCGGCACGGTGTTCGCCGTGATGGTGGGGGGCGCCGGATACGGCGCGTACAACGTGGTGACCGCGATCAGCGGGGACGAGGGGGGGTCGGGACCGGCGGGGGCCGTGACCAAGAAGAGCGGGCCGCTGTCGAAGGACGAGGTCAAGGACAGCAGCAGCAAGTTCTTCACCGCCTGGGAGAAGGCCGAGCCGGCCGAGGCCGGGGGTTACACGAACTTCCCGGAAGCCGCCGAGAAGCTCCTGACCGCCTACGGCACCGACGCGCACATCACCCATGTGAAGATCAAGACCCACACCGTCATCGGCACGACCGTGTCCTTCGCCGTCGACGCGACGGTGTCGTACGACGGGAAGAGCAAGCCCCTGGCGTACGACTCCGAGCTGAAGGTCGTGCGCGGGGCCAGCACCGGCGCTCCGCTGGTCGACTGGCAGCCGTCCGTGATCCACCCCGATCTGCGCAGGGACGACACCCTGTTCACGGGCGAGGCGTCGAGCCCGCCGATCGAGGCCGTGGACCGCAGTGGCGTCGTCCTGACCAAGGAGAAGTTCCCCTCGCTCGGGCCGATCCTGGACGAGCTGCGCGCCAAGTACGGCGACACGGCGGGCGGCACCCCCGGCGTCGAGCTGGCGATCCGGCGCGCGGACGACAACGCGCCCGACAAGACGCTGGTGACCCTCGCCAAGGGCAGGGCCGGCAAGCTGCGCACGACGCTCTCCGCGACCGCGCAGGGCGCCGCCGAGAAAGCGGTCAAGGAGTACGACGAGTCGTCGGTGGTCGCGGTGAAGCCGAGCACCGGTGAGGTGCTGGCGGTGGCGAACCACCGCGCGGACGGGTTCAACGCGGCGTTCCAGGGGACGCTGGCGCCGGGCTCCACGATGAAGATCATCACCTCGGCCATGCTCATCGACAACGGTGTCGCGTCGATGAGCAGTCCGGCGCCGTGCCCGCAGACGGCGACCTGGCAGAGCCAGACCTTCCACAACCTCACGGGCATGAAGCCCAACCCGGGCGCGACTCTCGCCAACAGCTTCGCGCGGTCCTGCAACACGGCCTTCGTGAAGCTCGTCGACGGCACCGAGGCGCATCCGCTCACGGACGCGTCGCTGACCACCGAGGCGCAGGAGCACTTCGGGCTCGGGCAGAACAACTGGAAGACCGGCATCGCGTCCTTCGACGGCAAGGTCCCCGCCTCCGCGGGCCCGGACCGCGCCGCCAACGCCATCGGCCAGGGCCAGGTCCAGATGAGCCCGCTGAACATGGCGTCGGTGACGGCGACCGCGATCACGGGCGCCTTCCGCCAGCCGGTGATCGTGTCCCGGAAGGTCGACGACCGCCAACTGGCCACCGCGCGCGGCCTGTCGCCGAACACGGTCGCGCAGCTGAGGTCGATGCTGCGGCTCACCGCGACCAGCGGCACCGCCGCGCAGGTCATGGCCGGGCTCGGCGGGGACATCGGCGCGAAGACCGGCTCCGCCGAGGTCGACGGCCAGTCGAAGTCCAACAGCTGGTTCACCGGCTACCGCAATGACATCGCGGCCGCGGCGATGACCCAGGAGGGCGGGCACGGCGGGGACGCGGCGGGCCCGATTGTCGCGGACGTGCTACGAACTGGTGGCTGAAGTCACCCGTGTCGTACCGGGACCCTAGGGTGGTGCCTCTCGTTGTGATGCGTGAGGGCACCCGGGGGGCGCCAGGGGAACCAGCACGGAGGATCTGGAGCTGTGGGCAAGAGAAGGCGCGCCTCCGAGCGCACCGGCAGTAAGCGCGGTCCGCTCGTGATCGGGCTGGTCACCGTGGTCGCCGCGGGCGGCGCGATCGGCGCGTACACGCTCTACGGCGGGGGCGGCGCCGCGGCAGAGGACCGCACGTCGGCGACGGGCGACCACAAGGCCGTGAAGTCGGGCCCGGTGTCGGCGACCGAGATCCGCACGACGGCGACGGCCTTCCTGACCTCCTGGCAGCACGGCCAGGTCGCGAAGGCCGCCGCCGCCACGGACGACTCGGCGGCGGCGACGAAGGCCCTGACCGGCTACACCAAGGACGCGCACATCACCGGCGTCACGCTCACCGGCGGGACGCGCAAGGGGGCCACCGTCCCGTTCTCGGTGAAGGCGACGGTGACGTACAAGGGCAAGAGCAAGCCGCTGGCGTACGAGTCGAGGCTGACTGTCGTGCGGCGCGCCAAGGACGGGGTGCCGCTGGTGAGTTGGGAGCCCTCCGTGGTGCACCCGGCTCTGACCGAGGGCGACCGCCTGGTGACCGGCGCCTCGGGCACGCCCCCGGTCAAGGCGCTGGACCGCGACGGCGGCGAGCTGACGGCGGCCAAGTACCCCTCCCTCGGCACGGTCCTCGACGGACTGCGGGAGAAGTACGGCAAGAAGGCCGGCGGCAGCGCGGGCATCGAGCTGCGGGTGGTGCGCAAGGCGGCGAAGAAGGGGGCGGACAAGACCCCCGACAAGACGCTGCTGACGCTGAGCGAGGGCACGCCCGGCACCGTGAGGACGACGCTGAGCCCGGCGCTCCAGGCGAAGGCCGAGCAGCAGGTGCTGACGAAGGCGCGCTCCTCGGTCGTGGTCATGCGCCCCTCGACGGGTGAGATCCTCGCCGTCGCCAACCAGTCCCACGGCTTCAACACGGCGTTCCAGGGCTCGATGGCGCCGGGTTCGACGATGAAGATCGTGACGTCGACGCTGCTGTTCGAGAAGAACCTGGCGAAGGCGGACAAGGTGCACCCCTGCCCCAAGACCGTCACGTACGGCCACTGGAAGTTCCACAACGACGACGACTTCGAGATCAAGGGCGGCACGTTCAAGGGCAGCTTCGCCCGGTCCTGCAACACGGCCTTCATCAGCCAGGCGAAGAAGCTGAAGGACGCCGACCTGACCGCGACCGCCCAGCGGATCTACGGCCTGAGCATGAACAACTGGGCCATCGGCGTCCCGTCCTTCGACGGTTCGGTGCCCGTGCAGCGCGACGCGCAGATGGCGGCCTCGCTCATCGGCCAGGGCGCGGTGCGCATGAACCCGCTGAACATGGCGTCGGTGGTCTCGACGGCGAAGACGGGCGTGTTCCACCAGCCCTACCTGGTCTCCCCGTCGGTGGACGGCCGCTCGCTCGCGAAGGCGACCGGCACGATGTCGTCGTCGACGCGGTCCCAGCTGCGGGAGGTCCTGCAGTACACGGCGGCGGCCGGCACGGCCGCGGAGGCGATGGCGGGCCTCGGTCCGGACGACGGTGCGAAGACAGGTTCGGCGGAGGTCGACGGCCAGAAGAAGCCGAACGGCTGGTTCACCGCGTGGAAGGGCGACCTGGCGGCGGCGGGCGTCGTGCAGGCCGGCGGCCACGGCGGCGACTCGGCGGGCCCGATCGTGGCGGCCCTGCTGCGGGCGGGCAGCTGAGCTCAGCGGGCCACCGGGGTCCCGGCAGCCGTGTACGTACGGCGCAGGAAGCGGATCAGCGCCTTCGACTCGAACTGCACGACCGCCACCCCGTGGGCGGAGTGGAACTCCAGGACGGCCTGCACACGTCCGCACGGCCAGACGCGGACGTCTCCGCTGGCGACGGGGGCCCGCAGCCCCTGTTCGAGGAGGTCGCGGTTGAAGACCCACTCGTGCGGGCCGGGCAGCGTGATCTGCACCAGGCGGGGGTCGGTCTCGGGGTCGTAGCGCAGGGCGACGGGGACGGCTCGGTGTTCGTCGTCGACGGAGTCCGCGGTGTCCGTGACGATATGGGCGCGTGCGTACTGTTCGACGGCGGACATGAGCCGACTCCTTACGCTGCGTAACCTGTGCGGAGGATGTGAATCCGCCCGCTTCTCCAATGTCGCACATTCCCTCGAATCCGCCTCCGCACCCCCATCGAACAGCACCGCAGCCAATTCATAGGCACACGCTCTTGCAAGCCGTTCGCAACAAGCCACTATTATCGAACGGTGCATGTGCCTGACGGATTCATCAACGCCCCTGTCTCCGCGGTCGCCGGAGTGGTCGCCGCCGGTGCCGTCGCCGTCTCCCTCAAGGGAGCCCGGCGCGAACTCGACGAGAAGACCGCCCCGCTCGCCGGCCTCGTCGCCGCGTTCATCTTCGCCGTGCAGATGCTGAACTTCCCGGTCGCCGCCGGGACCAGCGGCCATCTGCTCGGCGGCGCGCTCGCGGCGATCCTCGTCGGCCCCTTCACCGGCGTCCTGTGCGTCTCGGTGGTCCTGCTGATGCAGGGCATCCTCTTCGCGGACGGCGGCCTCACCGCGCTCGGCGTGAACATCACCGACATGGCGATCGTCACGACGGTGGTGTCCTACGCCGTCTTCCGCGGCCTGGTGAAGGTGCTTCCGCGCGGGCGGCGGTCGATCACCGCGGCCGCGTTCGTCTCGGCACTGCTGTCCGTGCCCGCCGCGGCCGTCTGCTTCACCTTCATCTACGCGCTCGGCGGCACCACCGACGTGCCGATCGGCAAGGTAGCCACGGCCATGATCGGCGTGCACGTCCTCATCGGCATCGGCGAGGCCGCGATCACCGCGCTGACCGTCGGCGCCGTCATCGCCGTACGACCCGATCTCGTGTACGGCGCCCGCGGGCTGCAGCAGCGCCTCAAGCTCCGCGTCGGCGGCGAACTGGTCGACGCGCCCGCGGCGGTTCCCGTGGCGGCCCGCTCCTCGCACCGCAAGGTGTGGCTCACCGGCCTCGCCGCCTCCCTCCTCCTCGCGGGCGTCGTCAGCTTCTACGCCTCCGCCAGCCCCGACGGCCTGGAGAAGGTCGCCAAGGACCAGGGCATCGACCAGAACACCAAGAAACACCACACCGAGGACTCCCCGCTCGCCGGATACGGCGTCAGGGACATCGCGGACGCCCGGCTCTCCGGCGGTCTCGCGGGTGTGATCGGCGTCGGCGCCACCGTCCTCACGGGCAGCGGGATCTTCTGGGCGGTCCGCAGGCGCCGTACGAACGCCACCTCCCCCGCGTCCCTGCCCGAAGGCGTCTGACATGGGCGCGGGCCACGCCCACAAGCTCTACCGGCACGGGCACTCGCCGGTGCACTCCCTGCCGCCGCACACCAAGCTGGCGGCGGCCTTCGCCTTCGTGGTCGTGGTCGTCTCCACACCGCGCGAGGCCATGTGGGCGTTCGCGCTGTACGCGGCACTGCTCGCGGTCGTCGCGCACCGGGCCCGTGTCCCGGCCGCCTTCCTGCTCAAGCGGCTGCTGATCGAGATCCCGTTCGTGGCCTTCGCGGTACTGATGCCGTTCGTGGCGCAGGGCGAGCGGGTGGACGTCCTCGGCCTCTCGCTGAGCGTCAACGGACTGTGGGGCGCCTGGAACGTGCTGGCCAAGGGCACCCTCGGCGTCGCCGCCTCCGTCCTGCTCGCCTCCACCACCGAACTGCGCGAACTGCTGCTCGGCCTCCAGCGGTTGAAGCTCCCGCCGCTCCTCGTGCAGATCGCCTCCTTCATGATCCGCTACGGCGATGTCATCACGGACGAGATGCGGCGGATGCGGATCGCGCGGGAGTCGCGCGGGTTCGAGGCGCGCGGGGTCCGGCACTGGGGCGTCCTCGCCAAGTCGGCGGGCGCGCTCTTCATCCGCTCCTACGAACGCGGGGAGCGGGTGCATCTGGCCATGGTCAGCCGGGGGTACGCCGGTTCGATGCCGGTGATCGACGAGGTGACCGCGTCCCGGGCGCAGTGGTCGTACGCCCTCGCCCTGCCGGTCGCCGCCCTTGTCGTGTGTCTGTTGGGATGGACCCTGTGACTGCTTCCCTGGAGGTCTCCGGCCTCGCCTTCGCCTACCCCGACGGCCATCAGGCCCTCTTCGGCGTGGACTTCACCGTCGCCCGCGGCGAGCGCGTAGCGCTGCTCGGCCCGAACGGCGCCGGCAAGACCACCCTCGTCCTGCACCTCAACGGCATCCTGGCCGGTGGCGCCGGAACCGTGACGGTGGCCGGGCTCCCGGTCGGCAAGCAGCACATGGCCGAGATCCGGCGCAAGGTCGGCATCGTCTTCCAGGACCCGGACGACCAGCTGTTCATGCCGACGGTGCGGGAGGACGTGGCGTTCGGTCCGGCGTCGGCGGGCATGAAGGGACCCGAGCTGGAGGCCCGGGTGGACAGCGCCCTCTCCCAGGTCGGCATGGCGGAGTTCAAGGACCGCCCGCCGCACCACCTCTCCTTCGGCCAGCGCCGCCGGGTCGCGGTCGCGACGGTGCTCGCGATGCGGCCGGAGATCCTCGTCCTCGACGAACCGTCCTCCAACCTCGACCCCGCCTCCCGGCGTGAACTCGCCGACATCCTGCGGTCGTTGGACGTGACGGTCCTCATGGTCACGCACGACCTGCCGTACGCGCTGGAGCTGTGCCCGCGCTCCCTCGTCCTGAGCGAGGGCACGATCGCGGCCGACGGAAAGACCGGCGAGCTGCTGTCGGACGAGGAGCTGATGCGGGCGCACCGCCTGGAGCTGCCCTTCGGGTTCGACCCGCGCTCCGTGACAATGGGCGCGTGACGAACGAAGAGACGGGCACTTCCGAGGCGCGGGCCGGATCGCTGCTGCTCGACGAGCAGCTGTGCTTCGCGCTGTACGCGGCCCAGCGCGCCGTGACCGCCGCCTACCGCCCACTCCTCGACGAACTCGGCCTGACGTATCCGCAGTACCTGGTCCTCCTCGTCCTGTGGGAGCGCGGCGAGACCACGGTCAAGGAGCTGGGCGCGGCCCTGCGGCTCGACTACGGCACGGTGTCGCCGCTGCTCAAGCGCCTGGAGTCGGCCGGTCTCGTACGCCGTGAGCGGTCGGCGCACGACGAGCGCTCGGTGCTCGTCGCGGTCACCGGACGCGGCGAGGAGCTGCGCGAGCGCGCGGCGGGCGTGCCCGGGGCGCTGCTGACGGCGACCGGGCTGAGCGGGGACGAGGTGGCGAGGCTGCGCGGGGAGCTGTGGCGGCTGGCGGAGCGGGCGGACGGGGCGGCGGGGCGCTGATCCCCCGGGAGGGGCGTGTTGATCCCTCGTGAGGGGGCAGGGCGCTGACCCGGGCAGGCCGCTGACGCCGGGTTACCCGCGGTTGCCACCCCCTGGCGGTGACCCGCGAACCTACCGGCCGGTACCTTGTGCACGATGTACTTGCACGCACTTGTGTTGCCCGCTCCGGGGGAGGTTCAGCGATGAGTGACGGCACCGCCGTCGACACCCGTCCGACGAAGATCATGTACGTCGCCGAGGCCACCGCCCACGGCGGCCGGGACGGCTATGTGACCAGCCAGGACGGCCAACTGGAGCTGCGGGTCGCGATGCCGCACGCGCTCGGCGGGGACGGCAACGGCACCAACCCGGAGCAACTGTTCGCGGCCGGGTTCAGCGCCTGCTTCCACAACGCGCTCGTCCTCGTCGGCCGCCGCGCGGGCTACGACCTGTCCGGTTCCACCGTCGCCGCGAAGGTCGGCATCGGCCCCAACAAGCAGCGCGGCTACGGCCTCGCGGTCGCCCTCAGCGTGTCCCTCCCGGTGCTGGACCAGGACCTCGCGACCAAGCTGGTCGACGCGGCCCACGAGGTCTGCCCCTACTCGAACGCGACCCGGGGCAACATCGACGTCACGGTTCTGCTGGGCTGAGCCGCCCGGGCCTGGGAATCGCAGGCGATGAATGGGTGTTGCATCCATTGTCGTAGGCGGTGTCGTGGGCGAACTGAACGGGAGTACGGGCGTGGACGTGAACGGCACGGTGGCCGAGGGCTTCGAACCGGTCAGGGACGCGTTCGCGCGCAACTTCGACGTGCTCGGGGACCGGGGCGCGGCCGTCGCCGTGTACCGGGACGGGCGCAAGGTCGTGGACCTGTGGGGCGGCACGCGGGACGTCGACGGTGCCGAGCCGTGGGAGCGGGGCACCGCGCAGATCGTGCGCTCCGCGACGAAGGGTGTCGCCGCCGCCGTACTGCTGATGCTCGTGGAGCGCGGGCAGCTCGACCTGGACGCTCCGGTGGGCCGCTACTGGCCGCAGTACAAGGCGTACGGCAAGGAGCGGACGCTGGTGCGGCACGTGCTCGCGCACCGCGCCGGGGTGCCCGTCCTCGACCGTCCGCTGACGCCGGCCGAGGCGGCGGACCCCGACTTCGCGGCCGCCGCGATCGCCGCACAGCCGCCCGCCTGGGAGCCCGGCGCCGACCACGGCTACCACGCACAGACGTACAGCTGGCTGACGAACGAACTGGTCCGGCGCGTCACGGACCGGACGATCGGCGAGTGGATCGCGGACGAGATCGCCCGGCCGCTGGGCCTGGACCTGTGGGTCGGCCTGCCGGAGCAACAGGCGCCCCGCGTGGGCCGGGTCGGCCGGATCGAGGCCCCCGCCGCGGACGGCGCGCTGAAGGCCCGCCCCAAGCGGTCGGTCTCCGAGGCCTACGCCGACCCGTCCTCCCTCACCCGCCGCGCCTTCGCCGCGATCACCCCGCAGCCGGACGAGAACGACCCCGCGTACCACAGGGCCGTCCTGCCCGCCTCGAACGGCATCGCCACCGCGGTCGGCCTGGCCCGCTTCTACGCGGCGCTGCTCGGGGAGGTCGACGGCGTACGGCTGCTGGCACCCGGGACGGTCGACCTGGCCCGCACCGAAGCCTCCGCAGGCCCCGACCGCGTCCTGGTCGTGGGCACCCGCTTCGGCCTCGGCTACATGCTGCACGGCACGGCTTCGCCCCTCCTCGGCCCCGGCTCCTTCGGCCACCCGGGCCGCGGCGGCGCCCTCGGCTTCGCCGACCCGGACTCGGGCATCGCCTTCGGCTATGTCACCAACGGCTTCCGTACGAGCGTGACGGCGGACCCGCGGGCGCAGGCGCTGGTACGGGCGGTGCGGGCGGCGGAGTCATCGCTCTGAGTCCGTCCCGGGCACCGCGGTCAGCGGGTCAGCGGGTAGGCGGTCAGCGAGTAGGCGGTCAGCGGGTCAGGGAGTGCGATGTCCTCCCGGACGCCTGGTCTATCTCGTCGTGTGCCTTGGTCAGCAGTTGCATCGCGAGTTCGTTCAGCGCGCGAGCCCCCGCGATCTCCTCGCCGACCCTCGGCTGATTCTCGTCCGAGCGGTGGCGGCTGGCATAACCGTGCGCCCGCACCTCCTTCCCGTCGGGCAGCCGTACGAGGGCCGCCGCCCGTGTGCGCTGGTCGTCCTCCTCGAACTCCAGCTCGATGTGCCATCCCACAGCGGTGTGCGTCATGACGATCACCTCCGAAACCGCTGCTTCCAGAGTGCTCCTCCAGGGCCGTCGACGCACGGGCCGCCGGTCCCAGGGATCTGCCGCGGCCCCGCTATCCCGCGTGCAGCATCAGCCCGATCCCCACGACCAGCAGCCCCGCCGCCGCGATCCTCGGCGCCCCGAACCGCTCCTTGAAGAAGACGGCGCCTATCGCGGCACCGACGATGATCGACGACTCGCGGAGCGCGGCGATCGGGGCCAGTTCCGCACGGGTCTGGGCCCACAGGACGAGCCCGTACGCCGACACGGAGAGCGCCGCTCCGAGGAAGCCGACCCCGGCGAAGGGCCGCAGGATCGCCACGGTCCCGCCCCGCCAGCGCCACACCGCGTACGCCGGGACGACCACGCCCTCGACCGCCATCAGCCACGCGATGTACCCGAGGGAGGAGCCCGACGCGCGCACGCCGAGCCCGTCGACCACCGTGTACGCCGCGATCGTCAGTCCGGTGGCCAGCGCCGCCCCGATCGCCGCCCAGTTGGGACGGCTCCCGCGCAGCCCCCACAGCGCCACCCCGGTCAGTCCCGCGCACGACACGGCGATGCCCGCAGCCGCCCAGCCGTCGGGCACCTCGTGCGCGAAAAGCGCCGCGAGCCCCGTGACGACCAGCGGCGCGGTCCCGCGCGCGATCGGGTACGCCTGTCCGAAGTCCCCCAGCCGGAAGGACCGCATGAGCAGCACGTAGTACGCGACATGGATGACGGCGGAGGCGATCAGATACGGCCACGCCCCGGCCGCCGGAAACGGCACGAACGGCGCCATGGCCATCCCGATCAGGGCCCCGCCGCCCGCGATCAGTGTGAAGCCGACCAGCTTGTCGGTGATGTGGTGCGCGATGGCGTTCCAGCTCGCGTGGGTGACCGCGGCGAACAGCACCGCCGCGGTCACCAGGGGCGTCACGGGGTCTGCTCGCGCACGTCCACGAGCGCCGCGCCGGCATGCGCGAGCAGCGCCTTCGGTTCCATCGGGAACACGGCGTGCGGGGTCCCGGCCGCCGCCCACACCACGTCGTGGTCCAGCAGTGAACGGTCGGCGAGGACACGGGTCCTCGTACGGTGCCCGAAGGGCGGCACGCCCCCGATCGCGTACCCGGTCGTCTCCCGTACGACGTCGGCCCTGGCCCGGGTGACCTTCTCGACGCCGAGCGCCTGCCGGACGAGTTCCAGGTCGACGCGGGACGACCCGTCCATGAGGACGAGCACCGGTACCCCGTCCGCCGCGAAGATCAGCGACTTGCAGATCTGACTCAGTTCACAGCCGATCGCAGCGGCGGCCTCGGCGGCGGTACGGGCGCCTTCCGGGAAGTGCCGGACCTGCGAGGGCAGTTCGTCCAGGCCCAGCTCGCGCAGGGCCTCGGCGAAGCGGGGGTGGGCTCCTGATTCCGAAGACGTCATGAAACGCAGGCTAGCTGCCCGTTACATGCGTCACGAACGAATTCCAAGGCGGAAGGGCGCCCCCCCGAGGCGCGGGGCGCCCCTGTCGTGGCGGGCGGGGGGGATGACAACCCTGCCCAATCCCCGTGCTCGGCCCCGGCGGCGGCCAGAGGGCGGGGGGGGGCGCGCGCGCC
>NZ_JBEXDZ010000186.1:0-16933 GCF_040606085.1 Streptomyces sp. NPDC005485
CGCCACCACCCACCAGCAAATACCCACCCGGCGACGTCACCAGCACATCCTTCGCACCCCGCACCCGCCCCACACCAGCACCGCCACCGGCATCCGCAGGAGCCGGCACACCCACATCCCCAGCGCCCTCCGCGCCACCCTCACCGGCAGACTCACGGCACAACGCCGCAGCAATCAACTCCCGCAACTGCAGCACATACGTCTGCAACGTCGTACGCGCACTACGCGGCGGAGCATCCCCCCACAGCTCCTCCACCAGCACGGACAACGGCACCACCTGATCCACATGCAGCGCCAGCAACGCCAGCACCTGACGAGGCTTCGGCGCACTCGGCGTCACCGACACCCCGTTCTCCCGCACATCCAATGCACCCAGCAGCCCGATGTCCACGGCGCCTCCCCAGTTTGTCTGCGGCACCCAACACCCTCATTAAAAAACAGCACAGACGGTTTGTCAATGAAGGATTTGGACCCCCGAATCATCCACCCCCGCGCCAAGCTCCGAGCTCTACGCCCCCGGCGCGCACCCCCGCCCGCCCTCTCCCCATGCCCACGGACCGGACACGCCGCACCCCTACGTTCCTGGTGTATGCACTCCACAACTACCTGCCGGAACACGCGAATCCGCAACCGCTCGCGCGAAACCCCGGACGGACAGCCGGAAGCGCCCGAAGGCTGGGCCGGCAGCACGAATCCGCCTGTCGACCCGAAAGCCGACCACGCCAGTAAACAGACCAGCCGGTTGCTTTTAAGGTCACGTGAGGAAAGGACGACGGAAGCACAGAACGGCTGGACAGCACCCCGCACGTGGGCAGAACCCTGAAAGGTCCAGACGAGCGGACCACGCCTGGCCATCAACTGAAGGGCGGTCCCCACCCCTTGGAACCCCACGACATGGTGATCGTCAAGGACGAGGCCGGGACGTAAGGACAGACCGCAATCCCCGAACCAACGCCTCCGCGCAGTCCCCCGCCGAACCAAGACCCGTCATCACCACCGGGGGCGCCCCCCGCTCCCCCGCTCCGACGCCGTTCGCGATCTCATACGCCACCCGGCCACCCGGCCCGCACCCGGCCAGTACCAGCCCGCGCCCCTCCCCCACCACGTCCGGCACCACCGAGGCCGAGACACCTGTCGCCCCCACCCGCAGCACCACGATCTCCTCGGGCCCCTCATGCACCCGGGCGAACCGCTCGTAGCAGCCTGGTGGCACTCCCGGCACCGCGACCAGGCCCACCACGTCAGCGCCCGGCCGCCCCGTCCGTAGCCGGCGTACCACCGACCGGCGCGGTCGACCTGTCTCACCGAGCGGGCCGTCGGAGCCTGCCGTCCGCGGCGTTCCCTCGACAGGTGCCAGGTTCAGTGCCTGTCCCACCGTCATCGCCGGGTCCCACACCCCGGCCAATGCCCGCAGCAGTTCCAGGCACTGCGTCTGCCACCGCGCCGCATCCGCGTCGGACAGCCACGCCCGGTCATGCACGAACGTCAAATCCAGGCCGCCGTCCGCCTGATGCCGGGCGGTCACCGTCAACGGCCGTCCCCCGCCACCCTCCAGGCCGACTGCCTCGCCCACCCGCACGCCCAATGCCGCGAGATCACCGAGCACACCGGCCGGCCAGCCCACCCGCCCCTCGAAATCCACCACCGTCTCCGGCCGCACACCGTCCCTTACCGCAGCGGGAGTGGATCCGGAGGCACGTTCCCCGTGCGGGGCATCTCCGGCCCCCCAGGTGACCGACGTACGCCCAATGCCACGCAACTCGTCACCAGGCTCAGCGCTCTCAGCCTCGGACGGAGCACCACTCCATTCGCTGATCTGCTCGCCTGACACCCACGGATACGCGTACAGCCCCAGCAGCGCATCCCGCGACTGCCGCAGCAACCCCGCCAGCGGTGCCGTCGGATCCACCCGCAATGTCATCGGCAACGGGCCCCCCAGTCGCCCCGGAATGTGGGCGGCACCCATCAACGCCACGTCCCGCCCGGACTGTTGCACCCCAAAACTCACGGGCAGTACGCCCACCGCCCTCGCCGCGCGGTACAACAACAGCGCCCACACCACATGCAGGACGCTCCCTTCGCCCACTCCCCGTACCGCAGCCCAGGACCTCAAGCGCGCCACCTCCCGCGCTCCGAGCCTCGCGTCTGCCCGCCCCCAACCCTCTCCGGCGCCGACCGCGACACCTGTAGCCGCCCCAGGCGCTTCGAAAGGGGAGGGCACCACTGGCAGGTCAGGCGTCCAACTCGGCCAGCTCAACGCACCCACCGGCGGCCGCTCCGCCCGCCACCACTCGCGCGCCGCTCCCGTGGCCCGGTCGGCCCGCCACACCGCGTAGTCCCGCACGTCCGGACGCCGCTCCCCACCCGGCAGCGCCCCGCCGCACGCATACGCCCGCAGAAGCTCCCCCATGAGGAGACGTACCCCTCGCTCATCCAGCAGCGCCCGGTGATACGTCACGACCACGCGTGCCGTCGCACCCGCACCCGCACCAGCCATCACCAACAACCGCACCAGAGGCGGCCGGTACAGAGCAAAACCTCGTCGCCGCTCCCGTACCGCCCACTCCTCCCATGCCTCCGTGCCGGTCGACACCACACGACACGCTTCTTCCGCGCCCGCCTGCCCGAACATCACGAGGCGCGGCGCTGCCACCCAGTCGAAGCCCGCCCGCAGCACCACCTCGCGCTCGACCACCGATGCCCAGGCTTCGGCGAACCACCCCACGTCCAGCGGTCCCCACCACTCCCAGGTCACCTGCCCCACACCTTCATCCCCGCCGGTCACGGCCACTCCGCCGCCTTCCCCTCCTGTCCCGGCCCCGATGGTCTCGCCACTCCCGCCGACGGCCGCGCTCAGCAGCTCCCGCTGAAAGCCGACGACCGGCACTTCCTCCCGCAGTGAGGGGACCAGCAAATCGGCCAACAGCTCACCCGGTAGCCACGCCACCGCCTCAGAGGACGCAGACGACGGGCCGACTTCGCGTCCGGACCCATGCACTTCAGCAGACTCGGACGAGGGGACCGGCAGGACCACGGTCGGGGACATGGAGGAAGAGGCCGTCGAAGAAGCGGTCAGGCCGGACCCGGAATCAGCGGAACCGATCGCCGTCAGCCTCAGCCGATGACACCCGCCCCCGCCTCCCTCGAGTACGACGGAAATCCCCTCGTACCGACCCGCCAGCCGCGCAACCAGCCGTTCCGCATCAGCCTCGCCCAACGCCCCCCACAGCTCCACCAGCACCGACCCGTTCCCCGGCCCCCCGGCGGCCCCTCGCATCACCGCCGTAGCAACTCCCCCCATCCCACCCCCGCTCATTCCGCACCCCCCACAACAAAACGTTTCTGCAACCCGGACCCACCACCCACCCCACGGGCACCGGATTCGGCGCGGTCGCCAGAGACCGCGTGGCGGTCGGACACAGCACAACGGCCGGACGTCGTACGACGGTTGAACACTGTGCTACGGCTCATGACGCCCGCCTCTCACCACGGGACACACACGCCGGAACGACCTGACACGAACCGGCCCCCGGAAGCCTAATAAGCGCCGGCCCAACAGGCCCGCTCGCTCCACCACCGGTAAAGCACATCCCAAACCAACCTCAACCACCCGGCCGTGGCGTCGCGCGGGAATCATCCGTCGCGGCGCCCGGGTGTTGAGGCTCCAGGGGCGGCCGGTCGGCGGCGGGACATCGGCCGCCAATGGTCACTGGCGTTGTGGTGGTCTGTGGGTCGGCTGTGGGCTCAGCCGACACCCTCGCCGAAGATCATGCGCTGCCCGCGGGCTGTGTCCATGTACTCGCGGACACGGTGTATCAACCCGTCCCGGAGCTCGAAGACGAAGCAGTAGTCGTTGGCGTAGTGGGCGCCGTCGGCCAGAGTCGCCGTCATGGTCTCCTCCACGACCACCCGCTCTCCGTCGGCGTAGAGACCATGAAAGGTGACGGCGACGTCGCGCACGAAGAAGCGGGGAAAGTCCTCGGCGAGGAAATGCACGATCGCCTCCCTGCCGACCAGATGGCTGGGGCCCTCCAGCGTAACGGCAGTAGCGTTTCCCGGGGGTGCCAGCCACTCGGCGTCCTCGGTGAAGACCGCGGAGATCAGGTCGGCGTCGTGGCTCGCGAACGCCTTCCAGGCGTTCCGGACGATGGCGCGGCTCTGGTGTGGCATGCCCGCGACCGTAGGCGACCCAGGACGAGAGGGCTGGCGACTCTCCGACGTCATCCCGTGAGGCGATCACTGGGGCATGGGCGCGGAACACCGGTCCCATGCCCCCGTGGGTCGTCAGCGTGGCCCGACTGGGTTCAGCCGATCTTGGTCATGGCCCACCGCTGCGGGGAGCCGCCGTTCCAGGACCACTGGATCGTGTTGCTTCCCTCGGTGGTGACGTTGCCGTTGTCGAGGACCTTTCCGCTGCGGCGGTTGGTGAGCCGGTAGGCGCCGCTGCCCAGGGCGGAGATGGCCCACTGCTGCGGGGTACCGGCGTTGGGGGTGTACTGGATGACCGTGGCGCCGTCGGAGGCGGAGTTTCCGTTGTCCAGGGCCTTGTTGCTGTTCAGGCACACCAGCTTGTAGTAGCCGTGCCCGAGGTTGGTGACCTTCCACTGCTGTGGCGTCCCGGTGTTCTGCGTCCACTGGACGACCGCGCCGCCCTCGGTGGTGCGGTTGGAGTTGTCCAGGGCCTTGCCGCTGCGGGCGCACACCAGTCGGTAGGTCCCGTCGGCGAGGACGGCCGGCATGCCGTTGACCTCGACGCAGACCACCGAGACGTCGGCGTTGGGCACGGTGGCCGGCACCGTGACGTTGATGGTGCCGCCACTGACGGTGTACGAGAGCGTTGTCGAAGGGGCGTTCAGCAGGTAGACGCGGGTGATCGTGTTGTGGACCTCCGGGATCTGGAGCACCCCGTTGGTGGGCCAGGTGAACACGTGGGCGAAGAGCTTGCCGCTCTTCGCGGTGCACCTGCCCCAGGACGGCTCGGCGGCGAAGGGGCTTCCGCTGGTGCCGTAGATGCTGTCGCCGTAGGTGGACATCCACGTGGCGAAGCCCTTGAGGACGTTCGTGGTTCCGGTGGTGACGGTGCCGTCGCCCTTGGGGCCGATGTTGAGGAGGTAGTTGCCGTCCCGGGAGGCGACGGTGACGAACTCCTGCAGGAGGGTGTGCACGGACCGGTAGGAGTTCTCCTTGGACGCGTCGTAGCCCCAGGCGCCGTTCATGGTCGCGCAGGTCTCCCACGGCCGGTCCGGCGGAGTCGAGGGCACCGTCTGCTCGGGGCACTGGAAGTCGCCGAGACCGAGATCGCGCTTGACGCGCTCGTTGACGACAAGGCTGGGCTTCCGGCTGATCAGCCAGTTGTACAGATCCTCGCCGTCGGCCTTGACCCACCAGTCGTCGAGCGTGGGCGTGGCGGGGTTGCCGCACCAGTCGCCGTCGAACCACAGGACGGCGGGGTCGTAGCGGTCCAGCAACTCCTGCAACTGTGCCTTCATGTCGGTGATGTAGGCGGTGCGGGCGGCCTGCGAGGACATGGTGGAGTAGACGGTGCTGTGATTGGCGGTCTGGGAGGAGTGGTTCCAGTCCATGATCGAGTAGTAGAGCCCGAACCTGATGCCGCGGCTCTCGCACTCGGTCTTCAACTGGGCCAGCAGATCGGGCTGGTAGCCGCTGTAGTCGCGGAGGTTGTACTCCTTCGTGCCGGTGGTGTCCTTGAAGCTCGCCACGTCGGAGTTCCACATCGCGTAGCCCTCGTGATGCTTGGCGGTGATCACGAGGTACTTCATGCCGGCGTTCTTGGCGAGTTCGGCGATGGTGGCTGCGCTGAAGGAGGTCGGGTTGAAGGGTGCGCTGACCTGGGGCTGGTAGGCCGCCTTGGACCAGTTCTCGCTGTAGAACGCCCACTCGCCGTGACCGCGGTAGGAGTAGGACCCGAAGTGGATGAACATGCCGAACCGGGCCTGGTACCACCAGTCCATCTTCGAGGGGACGGTGTAGGCCTCGGCGGCGTCGGGCCACACCACCTGCGGCAGACCGAAAGCGACGGTCCCTCCGGCGAGGGCGGCGGCCTTGATCAGCGAGCGTCTACTGAGGGGGGAAGAGGACACGGAGCGGCTCCTGGAGGTCATGGGGCTCAAGGTGGGCGGCGTGTGGCGACTCGATGGCCGACGCCGGGCGGCCCGGGAGAACGCGATCGGACCGGCCGCAAGGCGCAGAGCTCACGCCGAGACATAGGATGTATTTTGTAGGCGCCTAGAGAGCCGCGTCCAGAGGCGCGCACTGCTTTCCCTCTAGAATTAACGTGTACAGCTGCTTCTCGGCGGCTACGGCGAATCGATCACCGGACAACACGTGGATCGAGCCTCGAAACATGGGATCTCATCAGATGCGGCGGGCCGCGAAGTGGGCCGTAGTTCGGCTTCCTGACCCCGCGGCCGCTGCCTCCGAGCCGGCGCCGTCACGGCTTGATCGGCTTCACCTTCCTGTCGACGCCGTTCACCCGCACCGTGATGCTCCGCCGGCTTCGCGCCCGGTCGGCCACGATCTTGTAGGACGTGACCTTGCCGTCCCGCCACTCACAGCTGACCCCGTAACCGCCACGAGCGCGGAGCCCGGTGAAGGAACCCTTGGCCCTCCATTCGTCCGGCACGGCGGGCAGCAGATGGATGACGCCGTCATGGCTCTGCAGGAGCATCTCCGCCACGGCACCCGAGATGCCGAAGTTGCCGTCCATCTGGAAGGGCGGGTGGTTGCAGAACAGGTTGGGCAGCGTGTTGTAGGTCAGCAGTCCGCGCAGCATGACCTGGGCGCGTTGTCCGTCGCCGAGACGGGCGAAGAGGGCTGCCCGCCAAGGCCAGGTCCACGAGCGGCGGCTGTCGCCGGACACCGTCGCAGGCGTGAACGGGACGCCTTCCTTCTCACCGCACCGTGCTTTGAGCGAGACGAGGGCGGCGGCTGCGAAGTCGGGTGTCTTCGTGGTGATCTGACGACCCGGGTAGACCGCGAAGAGGTGCGAGGTGTGGCGGTGGATGTCGGTGGAGCTGTCGATGTCCTCCTGCCACTCCTGCAGTTGACCCCATTTGCCGATCTTGTTCGGTGCGAGACGCGCCTGCATGTCCGTGACCTTGGCCCGGTAGGCGGGGTCGGCCTTGAGGACCGTCTCGCAGTCCAGGTAGTTCTGGAACAGGTCCCAGATGATCTGCTGGTCGTACATCACGCCGTCCTCGCGCGGCCCGTGCTCGGGGGACCAGCCGTTCGGCGCGACGAGGAGTCCGTCCTCGCGCTCCTTGAGGTGGCCCTCCCAGAATTCGCAGATCTCCTTGATCATCGGGTAGGCGACGGTACGGAGGTAGCCCATGTCCTGGGTGAACGCCCAGTGCTCGTACAGGTGTTGCGCGTACCAGGCGCTCGCGACGGTGTTCCACTCCCATGCGTTGCCGCCGAAGATGCTCTGGCTGGTGCGGGCGGTCCAGCCGCGAGAGTCCTTGCCGAAGGCGTTGCGGGTGGCCACCCGGCTGGGCACCGCCACCTGCTTGACGAACTCGACGAGTGCTTCGTGGCACTCGGGCAGGTTCGTCGTCTCGGCCCCCCAGTAGTTCATCTGGACATTGATGTTGGTGTGGTAGTCGGAGGCCCAGGCCGGCGCGTTGCTGTCGTTCCACAGACCCTGGAGGTTGGCGGGCAGACCCCTCGGGCGCGAAGAACTGATGAGCAGGTATCGGCCGTAGTCGAACATCGTCTGTTCCAGCGTCGGGTCCTGCCCGCCCGCCGCGTAACGCGCCAGCCGGGCGTCGGTCGGCAGGGTGACGGCGGCGGCGTCGGACGTACCCCAGTTGACGGAGACGCGTTTCATGAGGGCGCGCATCCCGGTGGTGTGCTCGTCGCGCATCTTGTCGTAGGAGCGGGCGGCGGCCTTGGCGATCGCTTTGGCGATGACCGGTTCCGGATCGGCTCCGCGCCACCCGGCGGCCGCGTCGAGCTTGTAGTCGGTGCGGGCGTCGAGGATCAGGGTCAGGGTCGTGCAGCCGCTGAATCGAAGCAGCGACCCGTCTGCGCTGAAGTCGCCGTCGGTGTGCGCGACCTGGACGGTGCACGCGTGCTTGAGGCCGTTGCCCATGACGCCGCGGAAGGCGATCCGCCGAGCACCGGCGTCGACTGTCGTCGGGGCGTCCTCCTGTCCGGACGTCAGGGAGATCGCTCCGGAGAGTCCCCGGGCGCTTTCCGATGTGTACCGCAAGACCATGACGTCCGCGGACCGGCCGGCGAAGGCCTCGCGCAGGAAGCGCCGGCCCGGTGCGCCGAAGCGGGTGGTATGGATTCCCTCGACAAAGTCGAGAGCGCGCTGGTAGTCGACGAACGCGCGCTGCGTGCGCGTGTCGAACGCCCCGCCTTCCAGGGCGACTTCCGCGATCTGGAATCCGGTGGACGACTCGCCGGGTGTGAACGTGAGGCGATAGGTGCGGTAGGCCGTGCTGTTGGTGATCCGGTAGGTCCGGCTCTCGCCGCGGCCGGCGAAGGGTGCGCCGGGGTTCTGGGTGTCGAGGGTCACCCAGGCCTGCCCGTCCTGTGACGCCTCCAGCGTCCATCGCCGGGGGTCGTCCTGCGGGCGGTCCGGGGCCGTCGTCAGCGTGTACGAGGTGACGGCGGCCGCGCGCTGGAGGTCGGTCTGCCAGACGATCGTTGGTGCGTCGGCCTCGACTCGCCAGACAGTGGCCGGATCCCGGTCCACCGAGCCCGAGATGCCGGGGGCCGCGGATCCCGTCCCGGCACCGGACCCCTCGGCGTGCCCGCTGGGCGACGACAGGAACATCGATCCGCCCGAGAGGTCGACGCCGGACAGACCGATCTCGCTCACCTGGAAGTGGCTGACTCCTGCCTTGGGGACGAAGTCGAACCGGTAGAAGCGGTAGGACCCGGCCTGGTCGCAGGTGAATTCCTTTGTCTGGAAACGGCTTTCGAAGGGCGCCGCCAGGGTGCGGCTGTCCAGCGTGGTCCACGTGGCGCCGTCGGCGGAGCCGTGGAAGGTCCACTCCTGCGGGTCGCGCTGCGGCACGTCGTTGGCACTCGTCAGACGGTAGGACGCGACTTCGACGGGGTCGGGGAGCTCGACCTGCCACTGAACCTTCGGACCTGGCCCCTCGATGCACCACTTGGTGCTCAGGCCGGCGTCGTAGGTCTTGTCCACCCCTTCCGACGAGGAGGTGCGGTAGGGGCCACCGGGGGCCGTCACCTTCGCACGGTCGGCGAAGGTGACGACGACGTCACCGAAGTTCCGGTACGAGCCGAAGCCGGTCATGCCGGTGTCGAACGCGCTGTCCGGCCGGCCCGCCAGCGCGTTGTCGTAGTTGTTGACCCCGCCCCACAGACTCTGCTCGTTGAACTGGATGCGCTCCTGGTCGGGGTCGGCGAAGAGCATGGCGCCGAGCCGGCCGTTGCCGATCGGCAGCGCCTGCGACTGCCAGTCCATGGCAGGGACCGGATACTTCAGCGCGTTGCGCGAGAGGGCCGGCCAATGCACGGCGGACCCCGCGGAGACGGCAGCGACGGCCTGCCCCGCAGAAGTGCCGTCGGTCAGCTGCGTGATCAGAGGAGCGAAGGCGAGGGCACCGCTGAACTTCAGGACGCTTCTCCGCTGCGGTTGGGGCTCGTTGGTCACGGCAAGATCTCCCAGCCATTGATGTGCCGACGTAGAGGAAGGGCAACCCTCATCGGATTCGCCGAGGGCATGTCATCCTTGCTCAGCGAGAGATCGGATGTCTAGAGGGTGCACTGCGTCGAACAGATCCTTTGCCGTCAACGGCCGCCCGGCCCCTCAACGACCAATAACGGCAGCCACCTTGAAGAAAGCCCCACTCCGTCCCACCATCGGGGCATCGCCCACGAGACGGTCAACACATCGGATGTTAAGTCAAAGGAACGCGGGTCAGGCCGTAGGTCCGCACAGCGGTTCCGGTGAAGACCTCCTGACGCTCCGCCCGGTCGAGCCAGGCCGTCAACTCCCCTGCGGTGGAGACGACTTCGGCGTAGGAGGCGGCGAGTCGGCAGACGGGCCAGTCCGAGCCGAACATCAGCCGCTCGGGGCCGAAGGCGTCCAGGACCGTTTCGGCGTACGGCCTGAGGTCCTGCGTGGTCCAGGAACCCCAGTCCGCTTCTGTGACCAGGCCGGACAGTTTACAGACGGTGTTGGGGAGGGCGGCGAGCGATCGGGCCTCATGCGCCCAGGGCTCGAGGGCGCCGGAAGCGATGGGGGGCTTGCCGAGGTGGTCGAGGACGAACGTGAGGTCCGGCAGCCGTGCGGCGGCCTCGGTGGCGGCCATGAGTTGATGAGGCTTCACCACGACGTCGTAGACAAGTCCCGCTTCGGCGACCGCGGCCAGACCGCGCAGTACGTCGGGGCGCACGAGCCAGCGGGGGTCCGGCTCTCCCTGTACCTGGTGGCGGACGCCCACCAGGTACTCGCCGCCGGGGCCTTCGCGCAGTGCGGCCAGAGTGTCGGCGACATCGGGTGCGGTCAGGTCGGTCCAGCCGACGACACCGGCGACCAGATCGCTTCGTGCGGCCAGGGACAGGAACTCGGGCGTCTCCTCCGGCACGGTGACCGTCTGCACCAGCACGGTGGCGGTGACCCCGGCGGCGCGGGCCTCCGGCTCCAGATCGACGATGCCGAAGTCGCGGCGCAACGGGGTCAGTTCGGCGCCGACGATCCAGTCCTGGTCGCGAACGGACAGATCCCACACATGGTGGTGGGCGTCGACGACGCCCGGCCCGGGACGGGGCACGGTCACAGTTGCCACACCACGGGCAGCGAGGCGTCCCCGCCCTGCGCGGAGTAGTCGTGGACGACGTCCAGCAGTCCGCTCATCCGCGCCTGCCAGGCGATGTTGACCGGCAGCTTCTCGAGTTCGGCGATCATCGACCCGTAGTCGTCGACCTCCAACACGTGGAACAGGTCGGTGCCGCTGCGCCATATGGTCCACTCGCTCACGCCGGCGGTGCGGATGGCAGCGGTCAACTCCTCGGGCACCTCGCGGTGTGCGGCCTCGTACTCCTCGACGCGGTCGGCACGCACCCTCGTGTGCAGGGCGACCCTCATGACAGCTCCTTCGACGGCGTGGAGAGAGGCACGGGTGTGCCCTCGGCCAACAATCCCTCCGCGTGCAGTTCCTCCCACAGCGCGTCGGGAATCGGACGGCGCAGCTGCTCCACCGTGTCGCGGACCTCCTCAGGGGTCCGCGCACCGGTCAGCACGCTCGCGACCGCAGGATGGCCGAACGGGAAGCGCAGCGCGGCGGCGCGCAGCGGCACGCCGTGCCGTTCGGTGACCTCCAGCAGGCGGAGTGCGCGGTCCAGTACCGGCTGCGGCGCGGGGGCGTAGTCGTAGGTGGCGCCCGGCCTCGGGGCGGTGAGGAGCCCGGAGTTGAAGACGCCGCCGATCATCACTCTGCGGCCGCGGGCGGCGGCTTCCGGCAGCAGCTCCGCGAGCCCGTCCTGCTCCAGGAGGGTGTAGCGGCCGGCCAGCAGGACGACGTCGATGTCGGTCTCGCGCAGGAAACGGGCGGGCAGTGCGGACTGGTTCATCCCGACGCCGATCGCCCCGACCACGCCTTCGGCGCGCAGCCGCTCCAGCGCCGGGTAGGCCTCGCGCAGCGCCTGCTCGGCGTGGTCGTCCGGGTCGTGCAGCAAGGCGATGTCGACCCGGTCGAGGCCGAGGCGGTCAAGGCTTGCCTCCAGGGAGCGCAGCACTCCGTCGGCGCTGAAGTCCCAGACGCGGCGGTGGGTGGCGGAGACGGCGAAGCCGTTCGCGAGGTCGTCGTCGTGACTGTCCTGCTTGTTCGGTACGAGGAGGCGGCCGACCTTGGTGGAGACGGTGTACGTGTCCCGGGGGCGGCCGCGCAGAGCCGTGCCGAGGCGCCGCTCCGAGAGGCCCAGCCCGTAGTGGGGCGCGGTGTCGAAGGTGCGGATACCGGCATCCCAGGCCGCGTCCACCGTGGCGTGGGCGGCCTCCTCGGTGACCGGGCGGAAGAGGTTGCCGATGCCCGCGCAGCCGAGTGCCAGTTGCGTGACCTCGACCGCGCCGGTGCCCGGTGTCGTGGTCCTCACGGCTGGGCCGCCGGGCGCAGCCGGAGCCCCTGCATGCCGCCGTCCACCGCGAGCGAGGTGCCGGTGACGCTGGCCGCGGCGGGACCGGCGAGGTAGACGATGGCCGCCGCCACCTCGTCGGCGGTGACCAGGCGGCCCATGGGCTGGCGGGCGTTGAGGGCGGCGCGTTCGGCCTCGGGGTCGTCGGCGGCGTCCAGCAGCCTTCCCACCCAGGGGGTGTCGGCGGTGCCGGGGTTGACGCAGTTGACGCGGATGCCCTCGCGCACGTGGTCGGCGGCCATCGCCAGAGTGAGGGACAGCACGGCGCCCTTGCTGGCGCAGTAAAGGGCGCGTTGCTGGAGTCCGGCGGTGGCTCCGATGGAGCAGGTGTTGACGACGGCGGGGTGCGCTGAGCGGCGCAGATGGGGCAGGGCCGCTCGGGTGGTGCGGACGATTCCGAGAACGTTGATGTCCAGGACGCGGTGCCACTGTTCGTCCGGGTTGTCCTCGACGGTGCCCACGGCGCCGATGCCCGCGTTGTTGACGAGGATGTCGATGCCGCCGAGTTCGGTGGCCGCGGCCTCCACTGCGGCTCGTACGGAGGTGTCGTCGGCGACGTCGGCCTTGAGGGCGAGCAGCGGCTCCGGGACACCGTCCGGGGCGAGGTCGAGCACGGCGACTGCCGCGCCCTGCGCGGCCAGCTCACGGGCGGTGGCCAGTCCGATTCCGGAGGCGCCACCGGTGACCAGGGCCCGGAGGCCGGTCAGATCAGTCATGCCACATCCTCCTGGCTCGCGCGCTCGACGCGGTCGGCGGCCCAGAACGTTCCGTCCGGGTAGCGGTACTCGGCGATGGACTCCTCCCGCATCGTGGCGGAGAAGCCGGAGGCGAGTGGTGCGGTGTAGTGGCCGTCGCGCATCACCACAGGATCGATGAAGTGCTGGTGCAGGTGGTCGACGTACTCGATGACGCGGTTCTCGGTGGTGCCCGAGAGCGCCAGGTAGTCGAACATCGAAAGGTGCTGCACAAGCTCGCACAGCCCCACTCCCCCGGCGTGCGGACACACCGGCACGCCGAACTTGGCGGCGAGTAGCAGGATGGCGAGGTTCTCGTTGACTCCGCCGACCCGGGCCGCGTCGATCTGGAGGACGTCGATGGCGCCGGCCTGGAGGAGCTGTTTGAAGACGATGCGGTTCTGCACATGCTCACCGGTGGCGACCTTCACCGGCGCCACCGCCTGGCGTACGGTCGCGTGTCCGAGGACGTCGTCGGGGCTGGTGGGTTCCTCGATCCAGTACGGGTTGAACTCGGCGAGGGCGTTGGTCCACTCGATCGCCTCGTCCACGTTCCATCGCTGGTTGGCGTCGATGGCGATGCGTATGCCGTCGCCGACGGCGGCGCGGGCGGCGCGCAGCCGTCGGGTGTCGTCGTCGAGGTCGGCGCCGACCTTGAGCTTGATCTGGGTGAAGCCGTCGGCGACGGCCTGCTTGGCGAGCCGGGTGAGCTTTTCGTCGGAGTAGCCGAGCCAGCCGGGCGAGGTGGTGTATCCGGGGTAGCCGCGTTGCAGCAGGAGCGCCTCGCGCTCGGCCATCCCCGTACGGCCCTCGCGCAGGAGGACGAGGGCCTCCTCGGGGGTGAGGACGTCGGCGATGTAGCGGAAGTCCACCTGGGAGACCAGCCACTCAGGGGAGGCATGGGCGAGCAGCTGCCACAGCGGTTTGCCCTCCCGCTTGGCGGCGAGGTCCCACACCGCGTTGACGACGGCACCGATCGCCATGTGCATCACGCCCTTCTCGGGGCCGAGCCAGCGCAATTGGCTGTCGCCGATCAGGTCGCGGCTGAGCGAGCCCGGGTCGGCGCACAGCTCCGCCACGCGGCGGCCGACCACATGGGAGCGCAGCGCGTTGATCGCGGCGACCTGGACGTCGTTGCCGCGTCCGATGGTGAAGGTGAAGCCGTGGCCTTCGCTCCCGTCACCGGCATCGGTGCGCAGCACCACGTAGGCGGCGGAGTAGTCGGGATCCGGGTTCATCGCGTCCGAGCCGTCCAGTTCCCGGGAGGTCGGGAAGCGGACGTCGTAGGTGTCGACCGCGGTGATCCGGGGCGAGGTTGCAGTCAAGGGTGTGCCTTTCACGCTTGGCCGAAGGTCTGGCGCTGGCTGCCGAGCCCGTCCACGGAGAGCTCGACGGTGTCACCGGAACGCAGATAGGGGGTGCCGGGCAGGCCGAGGGCCACGCCCGCGGGTGTCCCGGTGTTGATCACGTCGCCCGGCTCCAGGACCATGTACTGGCTCAGGTACGCCACGATGTGGTCGACCGGGAAGATCATGTCGCTGGTGTGGCCGTCCTGCCGCTTCACGCCGTTGACGCTCAGGTGCAGTCCGAGGTTCTGGGGGTCGCCGGCCTCGTCGGCGGTGACCAGCCAGGGGCCGAGCGGGTTGAAGGTCTCGCAGGACTTGCCCAGGTCCCACTGGGAGGAGTACTCCAGCTGGAACTCACGCTCCGAGACGTCATGGCTGACCGCGTACCCCGCGATCACGGCCCGCGCTGCTTCGGGACTGTCGAGATAGCGCGCCCGGCTGCCGATGACGACGGCGAGTTCGACCTCCCAGTCGGTCTTCGTCGAGCCGCGAGGGATCAGCACCTCGTCGTAGGGGCCCACGACCGTGCCCGGGTCCTTCATGAAGACCACCGGACGCGGGGGGATCGGTGCGCCGGTCTCGGCGGCGTGATCGCGGTAGTTCAGACCGACGCAGACGATCTTTCCGGGGCGGGTGACAGGTGCGCCGATCCGCAGGCCTTCCGCGTCCAGTTCGGGCAGCGTGCCCGAGGCGATGGCCGCACGGGCCCGGCTCACGCCGTCCGAGGCGAGGAAGGCACCGTCGATGTCCGAGGCCACGGAGGAGAGGTCCAGCAGCCGGCCGTCGTCGGTGCGGGCGGCGGGCCGTTCTTCGCACGGGGCGCCGACTCGTAGCAGTTTCACTGGGCAACTCCCTGGTGCAGGACGGATCTCAGTCAGTCATCGGATGTATGACGGCACCGCGACTGTAGATGCATAGAGACCGACTGGCAATGGATACCTCGGATGTATCGGCAGTTCCACAACTTTCACCTGGTCAACATGGGCGCTTTCTCCTGTCCGGGGGAAGTGCGTACGACCCACCCTCCGATGATTCCGAGCGCGACGCCACAACGGCCATCTCCCCTATGAGGTCGGATACGACTCACCCGCAGAGCCCCTCGACAGAGGGATGCACCCCTCGACCACGCCTCCTCAATGCGTCGACAAGGACGTTCCCAAGGGCTCCGTTGCCGAATCGTGAGCTGTGTCCACGGACCGCCCGCTCACCGGCGATGCAGGAAAACCACAGGTCGGACACGGTGAAGGCAGGCATGACAGATCCACTCGGCAAGCCGTCCGCGGTCTGCGGCACGAAGTCACTCAATTCGTCGGCCCGGAACTCTTGTCAACGTCGGCAACGCCGTCGTAACGTCCTCGACGTCCCGAGATACATCGGAGGAATGGTCGGGAAAGCCCCCCCATACCCCGTTCTACCTGCGCAGTCGGACCGCCCGGCCTCCGTCTTCTCGGTCACCGGCTGACCCTCACACCGTCACTTCCGCCCCGCCGGGCGCGATCCGCACCTCCCTGTGCCGACCGCCGCCGGTCCGGGCGGCTGCCCCGCCTCCCCTCGGGCGAGGCAGCCACCCCTCCCACCCTCACCCTGCGGCGCCCAGCCCCGGCCAAGGAGAGAACACGGCTATGAAGCTCGCTCGCACCCGTTCCACCGTCACTGCCGCCACCGCCGTGCTCGCGGTACTGGCCCTTGCCACCGCGTGCAACCGCGAGAGCTCGGACTCGGACTCGGCAGGCGGCGGCAAGTCCGCCTCCATCGGTATCGACCTGCCGCGTTCCGACTCCGACTTCTGGAACTCCTACGCGCAGTACGTGAAGAAGGACATCAAGTCCGACGGCATCAACGCCCTGCCGCTGAGCAACTCGCAGAACGACGTCACCAAGCTGGTCGCCAACGTCCAGGTGTTCCAGAACACCGGGGCCAAGGCCGTCGTCATGGCGCCGCAGGACACCGGCGCCATCGCCTCGACCCTCGGCACCCTGTCGGCGGCGAAGATCCCGGTGGTCAGCGTCGACACCCGGCCGGACAAGGGCGACGTCTACATGGTGGTCCGCGCCGACAACCGGGCGTACGGCACCAAGGCCTGCGAGTTCCTCGGCAAGCAGCTGAACGGCAAGGGCAAGGTCGCCGAGCTGCAGGGCGCCCTGGACTCCATCAACGGGCGCGACCGCTCCGAGGCGTTCGCCGCGTGCATGAAGACGAAGTTCCCGAAGATCAAGGTCTATGAACTGCCCACCGACTGGAAGGGCGACGTGGCCTCCGCCAAGCTCCAGTCACTGCTCGCCCAGCACCCGGACCTGAACGGCATCTACATGCAGGCCGGTGGCGTCTTCCTGCAGCCCACCCTGGCGCTGCTGGAGCAGAAGGGCCTGCTCAAGCCGGCCGGCGCGAAGGGCCACATCTCGATCATCTCCAACGACGGCATCCCGCAGGAGTTCGACGCGATCCGTAAGGGAAAGATCGACGCCACCGTCTCACAGCCCGCCGACCTCTACGCCAAGTACGCCCTGTACTACGCCAAGGCCGCGACAGAGGGCAAGACCTTCAAGACGGGCAAGACCGACCACGACTCCACCATTGTCAAGATCCCCAACGGCCTGGAGGACCAGCTGCCCGCCCCGCTGGTGACCAAGGACAACGTGGACGACAAGGCCCTGTGGGGCAACAACGTCGGCTGACCCCGGCAGCTCACGGCCGCGGTGCGGAGAGACGGGTGGTTCCCTC
>NZ_JBEXDZ010000187.1:0-16904 GCF_040606085.1 Streptomyces sp. NPDC005485
GACGCCCTTCCCGGCCGCGTCGGCGTTCAGGAGGCTTCGCGCCTGGGCAGGCGCCAGTTCGCCCGCGGGAAGTGGCAGGTGTAGCCGTCCGGGTAGCGCTGGAGATAGTCCTGGTGCTCCGGCTCGGCCTCCCAGAACGGGCCGGCCGGCACCACCTCGGTCACCACCGGTCCCGGCCACAGCCCGGACGCGTCGACGTCGGCAATGGTGTCCTGCGCGACGCGACGCTGCTCGTCGTCGAAGTAGAAGATGGCGGAGCGGTAACTGAGGCCGATGTCGTTGCCCTGGCGGTCCCTCGTGCTCGGGTCGTGAATCTGGAAGAAGTACTCCAGGATCGTGCGGTAGTCGGTGACCCCGGGATCGAAGGTGATCTCGATCGACTCCGCGTGCTTTCCGTGGTCGCGATAGGTGGCATGGGGCTTGCCGTCGTCGCCGCTGTAGCCCACCCGGGTGCCCCTCACGCCGGGCAGTGCCCGGATCAGCTCCTGCATGCCCCAGAAGCAGCCACCTGCCAGTAGTGCCTTCTCCTCGGCGTCACTCATGGCACCTCACCTTTCTGTCCGCGTCAGTCCGCGCAGGTTCCAGGCTCGCACGCCGCGAACCCGTTCCTCGCGTCACCATCTTGACAGGTGACAAATCGCATGACAAATTCATCACCAGTCAGGGCGGTGACGCACGTCGGCAGTGCCGGCCCCGCCCCATATACCGAGAAACATGTCTGAGAGGGGTTTGTCGTGGTGAGTATCAAGGGTGGACGCAAGCGGCTGGCGACTGGGGCGGTAGCGACGGCCACAGCGGGTCTCGCGCTCGGCGCCTTCGCCCTGAGCGGCACCGCCAACGGCGCGACCGAGGCCACAGATGCCACCCACGCCGGCCGGCACACCAAGCCGACCATCGTCCTGGAACACGGCGCCTTCGCCGACGGCTCCAGCTGGAACGGCGTCGTCGCGGACCTGCGCGCCGACGGTTACCCGGTCGTCGCCGCTGCCAACCCGCTGCGTGGCCCGGCCTCCGACGCCGCCGCCCTGCGCACGCTCCTCGACCACGTCAAGGGCCCGAAGATCCTCGTCGGACACTCCTACGGCGGCAGCGTCATCAGCCAGGCCGCCGCCAATGACCCCGAGGTCAAAGCCCTGGTCTACGTCGCCGCTTTCCTGCCCGCCCCCGGTGAGAGCGCCCTGGAGCTCACCACCAAGTACCCGGGCTCCACCCTCCCCGACGCCCTCGACCCGGTCACCTACCAGCAGGCCGACGGCTCCACCGCCACCGATCTCTACATCCAGCAGGACAAGTTCCCTCACCAGTTCGCCGCCGACGTGCCCGCCCAGCAGGCCGCCCTGATGGCCGCCGAGCAGCGCCCCATCGCCCAGGCCGCCCTGGAGGAGAAGGCCACCAGCGCAGCCTGGAAGACCAAGCCCAGCTGGGACATCGTCACCACGCGCGACCTCAACATCCCAGCCACCGTCCAGCGCTTCATGGCCAAGCGCGCCCACGCGCACACCACTGAGGTCGCCGCTTCCCACTCGGTCGCCGTCTCCCACCCCTACCTGGTGGCCGACGTGATCGAGCGGGCCGCCCGCGCCACCGTCCGCTGACACTCCTCCGAGGGCGGCGGGGCTCCAGGCCCGCCGCCCTCAAGCGACGCCACGAACATCACCGGCACACCTCGCGCGTGTGCGGCCCACAGGAGAACGAACGCCATGACCTCGCACTCCGACCCCCGTGCCCTCGGTGCTTTCCTCAGGGCTCGCCGGGCGCAGCTGACACCGGATGAGTGCGGCCTGCCCGGGACGGACTCCGCACGCAGGGTCAAGGGGCTGCGCCGCGAGGAGGTCGCCCAGCTCGCCACGATCAGCGTGGACTATTACACCCGCCTCGAACAGGGCCGCGTCCGCGCCTCGGCCCCCGTCCTGGCCACCCTGGCCCGCGCTCTGCACCTCGACGACGACCAGCAGAAGTACCTCTACGAGCTTGCCGGCCGAACCAACGCACGCCCGCACCGCCGCCGACCGTCCCAGCGCCTGCGCCCCGCCATGCGCCGCCTCCTGGACCAGCTCTCCCACACACCCGCCCTGGTCCTCGGCAAACGCCTGGACATCCTCGCCTGGAACCCCGCCGCCATCGCGCTGTACACCGACTTCGCCGCCATCCCGGCCGACCGGCGCAACTACCTGCGTCTGATGTTCACCGACCCCGCGATCCGGGCGATGCACCAGGAATGGCAACACGACGCCCGGGACGCCGTCGCCGCCTTGCGAATGGAAGCCGCAGCCGACCCCGACGACGCGGACCTCGCCCGCCTCGTCGGCGAACTGACCGTCCAGGACGCCGACTTCCGCACCTGGTGGGCCGAACACCGCGTCAACAGCGCAACCTACGGCACCAAGCACTACCGCCATCCCCTGGTCGGCGAACTCACCCTCGACTGCGACACCTGGGCCGCCTCCGACTCCTCCGGACAACGCCTGATGATCCTGACCGCCGAAACCGACAGCCCCTCCCACGACGCCCTGCGCATCCTCACCTCCTGGACCGCGCAGCCTGCGGAACCGAACCCTGCGAGGGACAGAGATCCCCAGATGCCCGGTCAGTAGGGTTCTTCGCCGGGGAAGAAAGGGAAGCCGCAGGCACTGCAACCCCTCACCGTTCGGGAAGAGGAAGTTGACCATGTTCCGCTCCGCCGCCCATGGCGCCAGCCCTTCCACGACCCGCGCCAGGCCGGTCCGGAGCGTCTCCGCCTGGTCCGGAGCGCCCACCGCGAAGCCGAGGACGACGTAAGGAAGACCTCGGCTGGCCACCGAGTTGGGGAACGCCGGTGCACCGTCGAAGGCACGCCGAGCGCTCGGATCCCGACGTTCGCCAGGGTGCATCCCGACTCCGCGCCGACCGCGGCCAGGCCGGGAACCGTGGTGCTGACCGCTCAGCGACGGCTGACCCGCTGCGCCGGTGCACCGGCGGCTGCCGACCGATCAGGCTCATCGTGGGTACGGCATTATTGGCCTTACCTGTCGCCTGGTTATAGCGCTTCTTTGAGGGACATCCACGTCGTTGCGACGTTAGATGTCTCAAGCTTCACATCCGCCACTAGACTCGGTGCGGTGAGAGCCGACGCAGTGCGCAACCTGGAAGCCGTCCTGACCACCGGAGCGCGCATGCTCGCCGCCGACCCCGGCACGAGCATCGCGAGCATCGCCGCCGAGGCAGGCGTGGACCGGCGCACCGTCTACCGCCGCTTCGCCTCCCGCGAAGACCTCCTCGCGGCCATCTACGAAGCCCGCCTCACCGCCATCGAGCACGCCATCGAAGACGCACGCCTGCGCGAAGCGCCCGTCGCCGTCGCCCTGCACCGCTACGTCGAGAACATCATCACCGTCAACCGCACCTGGCCCGTCGACCTCACGCGCATGCTCGCCGACGACAGCGTCCACGCACGGCGGGACGCCTCTGTCACCGAGGTCGAGGCCTTCCTGCGGCGCGCCACCCACGAAGGCCTTCTGCGTCCCGGTCTCCCGGAGGGCTGGGCGAGCGCGCTGCTGCCCCAGCTCATGCACCTCGTGTCCCGGCAGCTGCCCGACCTGGGCCCCGGGCGGGCGGCGGACGTCGTCGTGGACACCCTGCTCAACGGCCTCGGGGCGCCCTGACACGCTGCTGAGGCTGAGTGAGCGTGCCGCGCGCCAGGCCCTTGGTGAGGCGGATCCTCAGCTCTTCAACCGGTGCGGATGCGCGGGATACACACCCAGGATGCGGACCTCGGTGGAGAAGAAGCGCAGTTCATGCAGGGCAAGGGCGACGCCCTCGTCGTCGGGGTGTCCCTCGATCTCGACGTAGAACCGGCTGGCGTTGAGACCGGCGCCGATCTGATAGCTCTCGATCTTGGTGAGGTTCACGCCGCTGCCGGCGAACCCGCCCAGAGCCTTGTACAGCGCGCTGGGGATGTTGCGGACGCTGAAGAACAGGCTCGTCATCGTCGGCTCCCCGGTGTACGGAGCCACGGCGGCGTCCCGGGAGAGGACGACGAACCGTGTGGTGTTGTCCGGGTCGTCCTCGACCTCGGCCCGCAGCACGTCAAGTCCGTACAGTGCGGCCGCGGCGGGCGGGGCGAGCGCCGCGTGCCGTGGGTCGCCCAGTTCGGCCACCTCGCGCGCCGCTCCTGCGGTGTCGTCGCTGACGAGGGTGCGCCAGCCGCCCTCCCGCAGCAGCTTGCGGCACTGTCCCAGTGCGTGCACGTGACTGCGTACGCACTCCACCTGGTCCAGGCTCGAGCCGGGCACCCCCATCAGGTCGAAGCGGATGGCGTGGAAGTACTCGGCGACGATGAACAGCCCCGACTCCGGCAGCAGGTGGTGCACGTCGGCGACGCGTCCGGCCGCGGAGTTGTCGACCGGGATCACGGCGACGTCGGCGGCGCCGAGCGTCACGGCGTCCAGCGCCTGTTCGAAGTTCGTGCAGGCCAACTCGCCGCCCTCGGGGAAGAGGGCACGCGCGACCGTCGCCGAGTTGGATCCGGGTTCACCCTGATATGCGGCGGTTGTCACCGTGTTCAGCCTTCCTGGAGGGAGGTCCTGTCGCGTGGCAGCAGAAGCTCCGTCGCCTACCGCACCTGCTCAAGTATCGGTGAACAGGCCTCGATCAAGTTCACCGAGGGTGCCGGCCTGTGCTTTTGCCGGAGGCCGGGGCGGGTTGGTACGCCTCGTAGGCACCGCGACGGCAGAATGCGGCAGTCGTACGGCACCGGCTGGCGGAGTTGGGCCGCACCACCGCGCCCGTCCTGGCGGAGGCCGAGACCGGGCGGGGCCTCCGAAAGGTACGTGATACCGGGAATCGCTGCGCAGCGTCCTCGCACGTCCGGCCGCTCCGAAGACCTCCGCCGAGCATGTCACCGCTCCGGTTCGCCCGTTGGACCGGGCCGCCCAACCAGGTACCGCTGATCCCTGGACAAGGCGTGCGGCGGGACAGAGGCTCGTCGTCATGAACCACACATCGAACCTGCTCGCCGGCAAGGTCGCCTTTGTCACCGGTGCCGGACGGGGCATCGGCGCCGCCGCGGCCCGGCTGTTCGCCCGGGAAGGCGCCAGCCTCCTCCTCGCGTCCCGCACGGAGAGCGAACTCAAGGCGGTCACCGAGGAGATCCGCACGGCCGGCGGCACCGCGGACTACGTGACCTGCGATCTGGCCGACCCGCAGAGCATTCACGCCGCCGTCGACCGGGCCGTCACGCTGTACGGCCGTCTCGACCTCGCCTTCAACAACGGTGCCACGGGGCAGCCGCCCGGGCCGATGGATCAGCTGTCGGAGGCCGATTTCGACCAGGTCTGCGCTGTCAACCTCAAGGGCCCGTGGCTGGCCATGAAGGCCGAGATCGCCGCGATCCGCGCCACCTCGGGCACGGGCGCGATCGTCAACAACTCCAGCGTCGGCAGCCTCGTGCCCAACCCCGCGCTGCCCGCATACGGCGCCACGAAGGCGGCGCTCAACCACATCACCGCCTCGGCCGCCGCCGCGTACGGACCGGAAGGCATCCGCGTCAACGCGATCGCCCCCGGAACGACGCTTACCGAGATGATCTACGAGTGGGACGAGCGGTCGCCCGGCATCATCGACCAGCTCAACGCCCGGACCGCGCTGCGTCGCGCCGCCGAACCCGACGAGATCGCCGAGGCGGCGGCCTGGCTCCTGAGCGACCGCGCCTCCTACGTCACCGGCGCCGTGCTCCGGGTCGACGGCGGCAGGCTCGCCTGAACCGTCACCAGATCGGAAAGCCGGGGTGTGCGAGCAGCCGCTCGTGCACCACCGGCGCCTTTGGGTGGTGAGTCGGGAACGTGGGCCGCCGAAACATGTCAACATGCCACACCCGAAGGAACACACGCGGCCACGCAACAAGAACCTTTTCGGCCATACCCGGTGACGAAACGCGACGGCGCCATCTAGTCTGCTGCATGAGGTGTGAGTGACACGTCACTCGGCTCGTGCTGTCGTACACGCAACCGCTCGACATGTGTCCGCCGTGGGCAACGTATCCTCACCATTGCGCCTGACGTGATCCGTACGCACGGACCCGAGAGCGTTCGGGGCGGGCCGGTTCAGCGGTGAAGGGAGTGGGGGGCGGTGGAGTCGATCGGCGGGGCCATGGTCGGCCGTGAAAGCGAGCAGGAGGTGCTGTCGGCGTTCGTGGCGGCCTCCGGAGGGCGGGCCCTCGTCCTGCGCGGTGACGCGGGTGTGGGCAAGAGCGCACTGCTCGACCACGTCGTCGAACACGCGACGGCCGAGCAGCACAAGGTGATCAGGGCAGCAGGAGTCGAGGCCGAGTCGGAGCTGCCGTTCGCCGGTCTGCATCAGTTCCTGTATCCGCTGCTCACCTACATCGACCGACTGGACGATCCGCACCGAGGGGTGTTCGACGTCGTCTTCGGCAGGGGCGAGGGCACAGCCCCCTCAGTCATGACGCTCGGGATCGCCGTTCTCGACCTGCTCTCCCTCGCGGCGTCGCAGCAACCTCTCCTGCTGGTGCTCGACGACGGCCAGTGGCTCGACACCTCCAGCACCGCGGTGTGCGGTTTCGTGGGGCGCCGACTGACCGGCAGCTCGGTGAAGCTCCTCGTCGGGCTGCGCTCCGAGGTGCCCTCGGGCTTCGACACGGCCGCGCTGCCGGAGCTGCCCGTGACCACGCTGCCGGAGAAGGTCTCCGAACAACTCCTGGACATGCACCACCCCGGCCTCGATCCGCAGATCCGCCGTCTGGTTCTGGACGAGGCCCAGGGCAACCCGTTGGCCCTGCTGGAACTGCCGCCCTATGTGCGCAGCGGCCGGGCAAGACGCAATCCCGAGGAACTGTTCGGGTACACCGGCATCCCGCTGCCCCTGCGCCTGCAGCACGTGTACGGCGCGCGCTTCCAGGCCCTCGGCGACACCGTGCGCGCTGAGCTGCTGCGCGGCGCACTGGACGGCGTCGGAGCGGGTACGGCGGCCGACCGCACCCGGGGCACGCGCTACAGGATTCGTGACGCCGACGAGGCCGCGGCCTGCGGTCTGCTGGACATCGATCCACTCAGCGGGGACTTCGTCTTCCGGCACCCGCTCGTGCGTTCCACCGTGGTGCAGACGGCCACACCCAACGAGCGGCGCGCGGCTCACGCGGCCCTCGCCCATGTCCACCGCGACGACGTCGAGCGGCGGGCCACGCATCTCTCGGCCTCGACGGTCGACCCCGATGAGCAGGTCGCGGCCGCATTGGAGGCGGCCGCGGTCTCCGCCACCCGACGCGGCGGCGCGGTGGCCGCCATGGCCTGGCTGACGCGTGCCGCGGAACTCAGCGAGAGCCGAGAGGAACGGTCAAGGCTGCTGGGCAGCGCTGCATACGTCGCCGGGCACGCCGGCCAGCTGGACCAGGCACGGCAACTGCTCCGCTCGAACTCCGGGGCCGGCAACGACGATTCCCCGGCCTCGGTGGTCGCGTCGGGTTATGTCGCGTTCTTCGAGGACGGGGACGTGCGGTCGTCACAGCGCCAGGTCTTCGCGGCGATCGAGAGCATGCGCGACGGCGGGGTGCGGGAGCCGAACGAGGTACTCACGCGCCTGATCGACCTGCTGCTGGCCATGAACCAGTACGCGAGCGACGAGGACGCGTGGGAGCGGACCCACGAACTCCTCGACTCGCTGGGCGACTTGGTCTCCTCGCATTCGCGCGTCTACCAGGACGCCTGGGGCGACGTGGTGCGTCGCGGCGCCGGCGTACGAGAGCGGGTGGAACACTCCTTCGCCGCTCTCCCCCGCCTGGAGCCGTGGGATGTCACCCGGCTGTGCGTCGCCGCCTACCACGTGGACACACTCAGCCAGTACCGGCCGTATCTGCAGCGCACCGTGGAGCGCGAGGTGGAGACGGGGGCCCTGGCGGACGCCATGACCATGCTGCACCTGATCATGCTGGACCAGATCGGCGTCGGCGAGTGGGCCGAGGCCGAGCGCACCGGACAGCGCTGCCTGGAGCTGACGACAACGCACGGGCACACGCTGTTCGTTCTTCACACCCAGGCGTATCTGGGTCTGGTGGCCGCCATGCGAGGTCAGGTCGACCTGGCCCGGGACATGCAGGCCACCGTCGACGCCTGGGCCCGCCCGCGCGGCGTCGGCTTCCTCACCCAGATCACCGACGCCATCGGCACCACCGCCGCCCTCACCGAAGGCGACTACGAAGCCGCCTACCTCCACGCCATCGGCATCACATCCCCGGGCACGTTCACTCCCTACGCCCATCAAGCCCCCCGCACGCTCCTCGACCTCGTGGAAGCAGCCCTCCACACCGGCCGCACCGAACAAGCCCGCACGCACGCCCTCGCGGCCCGAAACGCAGGCCTCCCCGACATCTCCCCTCGCCTCGCCCTCATCACCTACGGCGCCCTCGCCATGACCACCACCGACCCCACCCAGGCCGACACACTCTTCCGCCACGCCCAAACCCACCCCGCCGCCCCGCACTTCCCCTACGAACACGCCCGCATCCAACTCGCCCACGGCATCCGCCAACGCCACAGCCAAGGCCCCAAAGCCGCACGACACCCGCTCACCCTCGCCGCGGAGACCTTCGAACGGCTGGGCGCACAGACCTGGGCCGACCGCGCCCGGACCGAGCTTCGTGCCGCAGGTGCGTCCACCTTCACCTCGTCGGCGCATCTGGCCGCACTGACCTGGCAGGAACGCCGCATCGCCGACTTCGCCGCCGGCGGCCTCACCAACAAGCAGATCGGCGAACGCATGCATCTGTCACCCCGCACGGTCAGCTCACACCTCTACCGCGTCTTCCCCAAACTCGGCATCACCTCACGCGCCGCCCTCCGCGACGCCCTGGGCAAGCTCCCTGACGACCAGAACATGTGACCGCGGCACGCCGATCCCCTACGCGGGGTAGGCGCGGAGGCCGCGTTCCTCCAGCCAGCCGAGCACGTAGTCGGCGACAAATTTCCACCCGCTGTCGATGACCAGGGAGTGCGCACGATCCGCGAACTGCTTGAGATCCGTCACGGCAGTCGAGTCGCCGTACTGTTTGTACGCCGCGCGCGTGACGGCGTCGGGCACCAGCAGGTCCTCCTGCCCGGAGACCAGCAGGAGCGGGCCGCGGTCCGCGTTGCCGACATCCACCACGGTACGCGGGCTGCGTACCGCGCCTGTGTGCCCGAGGTCGGCGATCAGACGGCGGGGCGTCGGCACCGCATAGCGTTCGAAGAGCCGGTCGGACTCCGCCGCCGCAGCGGTGTTCGCGAAGGCATGGTGGAACTGCTCCGGAGACAGGGACACCAACTCTTGGGAGCCCACGGCCCGGCCCGGAGCCCACAACCGGCCCGGGGGCTCGGGCAGTTGGATGTCGTTGATCGGAGCGGATGCGATGGCCACCGCGGCCCGGCCGATGTTGGCGCCGATGAGGTGCTGCGCGATGAGGCCACCGACCGAGTGACCGACGATCACCGGCGCCGTTTCGAATGAACGCACAATTCCTGCGTAGTGGTCTGTCAGCACGTCCAGGCCCATGCCAGCGAGTCTCTCGGAGGACGTGCGCATCTCCCGGACGGCGGCCGGCTCCCCCGGCCATCCGGGCATGCGGGCGAGAAACCCCCGGCCGGCAAAGCGCTCCGCCCATGACTCCCAGGACAGCGCGTGCAGCCAGGTGCCATGGATGAAGACGACGGGAGTGCGGTTCACGGCTGGCCCCTCCGAGCATGACGATCACCCGGCTCCGGCATGCGGGCGACGGTTTCAGGATCGTTCAGGCACAGGTCAAGGGCGACAGTCGAATGACTTAATGTTGGCCATCCGCGAGGGCGGCAGGGGCCGAGCGCCCCGGGAAGAGCCGTCCTGAAAAGGACCGGGAAAGGGTGCCTGGGAGGCGCCCCCACAAGGGCCGGTGCCCGTCTGGCGGACGTTCGTCACCACGACTCACCGTCGAAGTCGATGAGGTTGGGCCCACTTGGCGCGGGACGTCCGTCCTGAACTGGCCCTGACATCGAGCGTGTGCTGGACGTCGCCGTCAGACAGACCATCAGGGCGGAGTTCCGGTTCGACCCGGCGGCACCCCTGGTTGTGTCGGTGGAGCTTCTCGTCGAGGGCGGCCCGCGAGCTGCCCAAGCCGCCGCTGGAGGGGTGGCTGGAGCACACCTACGAACGCGTTCTCGCCGGTCGGGAGTTCGCCGAGATCGACTGGGAGGCCGCCACCACGGATCTGCTCCAGGCCCCTGAGGAACGGTCGCCGAGCGCCGACAGCGCAGTGCCCGCCAAGCGGAATCTCCAGCAGCGCGCGACATACAGGGGCGGGATCATCGGACCCGGTGACCGGCCGCCCACGTGCCCCCCGTGGGCGGGCGCCCTCCGGCAGCACTTCCCGACCGTGCGTCGCCGTCGAGTCGGTTGTCCTGCCCCATCCGTGAACCTTCCACGGCTCCCGCTCCGTTGACCCAGTGAGGAACTCCTGCGGTCAGGGTTTTGATTGGCTGACCTGGCCGCAGGACGGGGCGGCCGTCCTCATGCTCTTCCCTCCGGAGGTGAGGGCGGCCACTCCACCCACCAGAGCCGACCGCAGCGCGGGCGCTTCTGCATGCACTCGCAAGCCACCGGGCTGACAACAGGTGTGAGTATTCACACCAGCTTCACGATTGCACCATCTGCTCCAGCCCGGCAGAGTGATCCAACTGCCGGGCCCCGCAGGCGAGATGGCTGCGGCGGTCGCGGCAGGAGCCTACGGTCCAACCGGAAGGAAGACGTGTGAGCCCGATTTCGGTCCGGGGATTGGCGGTGGCCTCCGCCACCGCGGTCACCGCTGTCGGAAGCGTCGTCGGCATTGCCCCGGGCAGCGCCGCGCAGAACGACGACGCCGAGGCGACGCCGGCCGACGCCACACTCCTCGCGGACATACCGACGGGTCACCAAGCCCAGGTGCAGACCGCCTCCCTGACGCAACAGGCCGATGTCCAGGCCATCGCCGCCGACGCGAACGCCAGGAAGAACGCCGAGGAATCAGCCCGCAAGACCGCTGCGAAGTCGGCGTCCGAAAAGAAGGAAGCCGCCCAGCAGGCGGCGAAGGAAGCCAAGGAGCGTGCCGAAGCCAAGACGGCGGCCTCCCGGGACGCCTCCGGCTTCCCTGTCCAGAGCTCCTACACCGTCGCGCAGATCAAGGCGATGGCGGCGCAGATGGTGCCGAGCGGCCAGCTCCAGTGTTTCAGCAACATCGTGAACCACGAGTCCAGCTGGAACTACCGGGCGGTCAACGCCTCCACCGGCGCCTACGGCCTCGTCCAGTCCCTGCCCGGCTCCAAGATGTCCTCCGCCGGCGCCGACTGGCGGACCAACCCGGCCACCCAGATCAAGTGGGGCCTCAGCTACATGAACAGCACCTACGACAGCCCTTGCGGCGCCTGGTCGTTCTGGCTGGCCAACCACTGGTACTGAGACCCGGCCCGAACCACCACACGTACCTTGGCACCACACATGGTTTCGGCTGTTCACGTCATGGCCTGGTCGCCCCGGTCACCAGGTAGGTGATGCGGTTAGGGTCGACGGAAGACAGGTGTCGCGGCCGGGAGGGCAAGGCATGAGCGGGATACCGGGAGACACCGGGCCGGCGGAGGACGCGGCACTGACACGGGCCGCGCAGGCGGGCGACATATCGGCGCTCGCCCAGCTCCTGGAGCGGCACCGGCCCGGAATGCGTGCCGTGGCGCTCAGCGTGCTGGGGCCGGGCCCCGACGTGGACGACGTCATGCAGGAAGCGGCGCTGGTGGCGCTGCGCCGGATCGTGGACGTACGCGATCCGGAAGCCGTGGGGCCATGGCTGCGCATGGTCGTACGCAACAGCTGCCGGACACTGCTGCGCGCGGCACAACGTGTCGAGCCCAAGGAGTCGGTGCCACTGCCGTCGGACGGCGGCACGCCCGAGCAGATCCTGCAGACCCATGCACTGCGGGACTGGATCTGGGAGGCCGTCGAGGCGTTGTCCCCGACCCTGCGCCTGCCGATCGTCCTGCGCTACTTCTCCACCGGGATCACCTCGTACCAGCAGATAGCCGAAGCCTGCTCGGTTCCCGTCAGCACCGTGCGTAGTCGGCTGAGCCAGGCGCGCAGCGCCCTCGCGCATACCCTCACCGCCACCGCGGCAACGGCGCACGAGGACGTGATACGCCGTACCGAAGCCAGTTGGCAGGAGGTGCGCGAGACCCTCGCGGCCGCCGAGCGCGGCGAGTTCGACAAGGTGGTCAGGGACCGCTACTCCGCTGACGTCTCGCTGCTGACCGGAGGCCGTCGGCTGGGCGGAGCGGACCTCCTGCTGGCGGGGATGGACTGGGATCTTACGGCGGGAGTGCGCCAGCGCCCCTTGCACGTGGTGGCCGGCCGGTCCCTGGTCATCTGGGAGATGGAGTTGGTCAACCCGCCCGACGACCCGGACCACTGCCCGCCCGGTGTCGCCTGGATCATGTCGCTGGACGGCGGGCGTTTCAACCGGGTCTCCCTCCACCACGCATCGCGCCCTGAGTCCGTGCCGGCTCCAGTCGCGGCCTGAGGCCTGGCTCGGGCACATCGCCCCGGCGACATGACCCAGATCACATCCCGGCGATAAAACTTCTCGGATTCCGGAGCGTCTTGTCGGTGTCACTGACACCTGCGGACCTTTCGGAGACCCTGATGAACACGTCCACCGCACACACCGACCCCCTCTCCCCCGGCACCCACTCCCATCAGAGGGGCGGAATCGTTCAGCGGTACCACGTCCACGGCAGCGGCCCGGTGTGCGTGGCGCACTCGGGCGGTCCCGGCATCTTCTGGGACTACCTGCGCATGCCCGCCCTCGAAGAACACCTGACGATGGTCTACGTCGAACCGGTCGGCACCGCCGAGGACAGCCGTCTCCCCTCGCACCCCCATGGCTACACCCGGGAGAGGTACAGCCGCTTTCTGCAAGTACTGATCAACCAGCTCGGCGTGTCCGAGGTGCACCTCCTGGGGCATTCGCACGGCGCGTTCGTGGCCGCCCACCACGCCCTGCACCGTCCCGAGCAGGTGGCGGGTGTCGTGCTGTACGAAGGCGCGCCCGTCACCGGTCCCGAACACGGCGAGGAGGCGGGCCGCCTGGTGGAGGCCTTCGCCGCGAAGCACGCCGGCCACCCCGGACTCGCCGATGTCCTGGCCGCCTTCGGCGCGATGTCCGCCATCTCCGGCGACGAGCAGACCGTGGCGGTCGCCCGCGGTGTACTGCCGTCGTACTTCGCCGACTACTGGGGCAACGAGGAGCGACTCGCCCCGATCCGGAACGCGATCCGGGCGACGTACATCTCGGGCCTGGACGAAAACCTCGTACCTGATGTCATCGACGATCGCGCCGCCCTGAAGGGGCTGGCGGTACCGGCTCTGGTCGTCGTGGGCCGGCACGACGTGATCTGCGGGCCACGCTGGGCGCTCGAACTCGACGAGCTGATCCCCGACTCGCAGCTGCTGGTCCTGGAGAACAGCGGCCACATGGGGCACATCGAGGAGCCCGAGCTGTTCGCCGGCGCGGTCCGTGACTTCGTCCTGCGGACCAGCGCCGCGCAGAAGGGCGCCCTGTAGCCGGCCGGAGGCGCCTCACGACGTGCGTCGGCCCTCTTCGCCGACGCACGTCACCCTCAGGACCGCCGGCCCGCAGCCAAGGTGAGCCAGAGATCCCCTCCTTGAGGAGAAGGGGATTCAAAGCACGAAACCCACCCCACAACATGTGGGATGGGTTTCGTTTCGAGCGCCGGGCAGGCCTTGCACCTGCATCTTCCCGCAGGAAGCGGGACATCTTTCCTTAGACGACCAACGCAGCACCAGACGCCGTGAGTTCCGGCGACCAGCTCAAGATCAAGCATAGCGCACTCCCCGCACGCACCTGGAACACCCCAGCGGCGCCCACGTTTCAGTGATCGTGCAGGCTGATGGCATGGCCAGCCGCGTAGAGAAGTATCTTGCCCATCTTGATCGCCTTTCCGGGGGCAGGGAGCCGCGGTTCTTCCCCGTCGAGTCGACCAAACAGGGTCTGCGTGGCGTGACGGAGATCGTGTACGACGACCTGCCGGACGGGCTTCTCACGGCGCTTACCTACGGCTTGTCACTGGCTGAGCACCCGGACTGGCAGCACGGCTCGCCGGAACTCTGTCTCAGCGTGAGTTCGACCAACGTCATCTGGGCCCATGCGGTGGGCCACCTTGCCGAGCAGCTCCGTGGCACCTGCCCCTTCGGCTACGGCAGCACCATCAACTTCGGCGAACGCATCGTTGCGGAGTCGGAGATGAAGGCGTTCTGCGTTTTCGCGCCGCTCGTCCTCGACAGAAAGGACTGCCTCGGCATCGACGTCGGTGTTCCGGGACACGACGGGCACGACTCGATCAATATCCAGGGGATCTACCCCATCCATGAGGTGGAGCGGCAGTTCATCAACGAGCGTGGGCTTGAAGCCTTTTGGAAGAGCGACTGGGAGCCCACTGACGTGTTGCGCCGCCCCGCAGTCTGACCTGACGAGCACGGCTGCCCTGGTGCCCATCGGTAGCCTTTGTCCTCATGACGCGTGCTTGGATCTTGCCGGTGCTGTTGATGCTCTCCGGCTCTGTCGTTGCGACTGGGCTGACATTCAGCGGAGCCCCCGGTACAGCCGCCGTATCCCTGCTGGTGTTTGCGCTGCTCGCGGGCGTGAACTCGCCTCTGGTCTTCCCGAAGTCGATCGGTGCGCTGGAGGCACAACGCCGTAGCGCGGTCGACGGCAAACCGGTCGTGTTCTGGCGGCCGGGCTGCACGTACTGCCTTCGCCTGCGCATCCGATTGGGGCGTAGCGTCAGCCAGTTGCACTGGGTCGACATCTGGCGCGACCCGGCTGGAGCGGCAGCAGTGAGGGCGGCCAACGACGGTGATGAGACCGTGCCGACGGTAGTTGTGGCCGGCGATCCGCACACCAACCCCGATCCTGTGTGGGTGCGCAAGCAGCTCTCCCGCATCACGTGATCGGGTGTGGTGGTCCGTCGTACGCGGCGGACGGAACGCTGAGGAACCAGGTCAGAAGATGCGGGCGCGTGTGTGCTGCGTGAGGTTGGCGAGGGTGTCGCGCAGCCATGGGCTGCGGACGGCGGGCAGCCGGGCGAGGGTGTGCTGGAAGGTCCTTGGGTCGGCTTGGAACAGCCGAAGGGGGCTCGGTGCGGGCGGGTCATCGCGCAGGACGCCGTCGGGCATGGTGCCGGATGCGGGGATGGGCAAGTGCGGTGTGGGGAAGGCCAGCCACAGCCATACCCCGAAGGGCAGCGGCACCAAGTACGCCGAGGCGGCCGGGCCGGGCGGGGCCCAGACTTTCCCCGTCTGCGGATGGGTTGGCACGAGGAGGATGTCGGCGTGCGTGTCGGGGGCGGGGCGTTCCGGGCCGGCCAGGACGGCGCGCCGCGCCGTTGGACCCGCGGGCAGCAGGGTGTCGAGGGCGCGTTGGAACACATCCTCGGTCAGGCCGTCCCGGACGGTCACCGGCCCGCCTTGCGAGGCCGCCAGCAGGTGGGCGAGAGCGTGACCGGCCGCCGCCTCCCACTGGGGGCTCCATGACCAGAAGTGGCCCGTCCCCAGCAGGCCGCCCCATGTTGCGATCGGCTCGAACGGCGGCGTGCTCTTCCCCGTGGCCGTCACTTCTGTCCACGAAAGCGGTGTGGCCGCGGCGTCGTCGACTGGCAGGCGGTGCACGGCGTTGGGGGCGAGCCACACCGCCTGCCAGAGCGAGCAGTCGTCGATCCTGCTCGCCACGGGCAGGCCGCACGCCTCGCAGGCCAGGTTGGGGCCGTCGGCCCCGTCGAGGCCGCAGCAGTAGCCGCCGCACTTGTCCGGGATGAGTCGGGTGCCGCGGGTGTCTCCGGGGGCGACGACGATCGCGCCGGGCTCGCCGTCGGACAGGGCGTAGAGCGGCGCGTAGATGCCGCGGGCCGCCGCCTCGTCGGGATCGACCTTCTCCCACGTCCGCCAGGGCGGCCCCCAGGGCTCCGGCTCCACCGCGAACGTGCCCGGCTCCATGAGCACCGGGAGCTGAATCCCGTTCCCGTACTTCTGATGGGCGTGGACCGGCAGGGCGACCTGGGACAGCGGGGTGGTCAGCTCGGTGTCGCACCCGGCACACACGAAGACGAACAAATGTCCTCCGCTGGGGAAAGGGACATCGTTGCAGTTCGCCGGCGCCCGACCAACATGTTTTCTCTCCGTCGCGAGGCGCCACCATGGCATGGAGCATCAGTTTCAGTGCGAAGACCGGTGCAGGAGCTCCAGCGCGAGCCGTGCAGGCCGTCACCTACGCCGCCAGTGAGCGGCTCACTCCGGATGCGCCACTGCTTCCTTCTGCAGTTGCACCGCTGCCAGCAGGCTCAGCTTCGGCTCCGCCTGTCGTAGTGCCTTCACCGCCGCGATGGAGGCGATGTCTCCGTTGAAACCGGTGGCGGCCAGTCGCGAGTGGACCCAGCGGGCGCGCAGTTGGGTTTCGGTGGCGGCGGCGGTGGACTCGGCGACTGCGACGGCGCGTTCCAGGCCTGGGCGCTCCTCGGGCGACGCCTCGGCGAGTGCCTGACGCAGGGCGATCGCGACCGTGTCGGTGTCCCGGATGACCAGAACGACGTTGTGCTTCTTGTTCAGTCCTGAAAGAGCTGCCATACGGATCACCGTGACGGTCATGCTCTCTGCCTGGCAAGGGACTTGAGCGTTCTCAGAGGCTCAGCCGGCCGGCCCGGGTCACGGGCTCAGTCGACGCGGACGAGGCGTCCGCCGCCCTGCCCCGGCACCGACGCCCCGGACGGACCGGACGCGACCGGCGGACCGGGCATCCCGGCAGCCGGAGTGGACACCAACAACGAGTGCTGCAACCGATGCAACCGCGCCGACGGCTCCAGCCCCAACTCCTT